>JAIORV010000162.1 GCA_021107945.1 Vulcanimicrobiota bacterium
GTGGGGTTTACACTCAATTCACCACAATAAATTGTGGTGTTGTCTTAAACACCTTAAAACACCTATTATCACCTCATAAGCAATTTCTACTAAATTATTTCTTGTTATTTGAGCGGCGGGACGCCACCCCCACCATTATAACAATGTAGGTGGCTGCGGCGTCTCGCCGCAGATCAAAAAGGACAAAACTTATTAGAAACAGCTTAATTCTCAACAAATTCACAAGTGCGAAATGTGAGTAACTAATCTTTTTATTCCTCTTATCTGTTTTCCCTGTAATGGTCATTTAAATTTTCTGTTGAATTCCGTTACTTTTTAAGCTTTAGTCGATTGTTGTAATATTGGATATTCCCACTGTTTGTTAATGAAGGACACTGAAGGATATATTAATGATTTAATGAAAAGAAAACATTGAAGTGTAAAGGTTATTACTTGGAAATGTAGAGGTTATGAAAAGAAGTATTTATCATAGATTAACAGGAAAGTTAGTAATGTTTATTGTTGTTTTTGCCCTCTTCCTTAAAGGAAGGGCTATGTCTGCGATTGTCAATACAACATATTCGATAATGGAACATGGCATCCGCGAAGCTATAATTGCGGGAATCATAATTGTTCTGCTTGTTGTGCTTCATTCTTTTGTCCTCTCAAAAAAAGGAGGCGGCGCGGGTGGTTGTGGAAGTGGAGCTTGCGGTTACAGCAGAATTCTTGAAGATAAAGACACCGTTCATTGCAAAAGAAGAGACCGGGAAGTTAAGGAGAACACCGGGAAAATGAGAGAAATGTGAAATCTTGAATTTTGTGGTTTCTGTCATAAAAGAAAAAAGAAATTGGAAAAAGGATCCATTATCCTTATTCCATCTTCCTTATTCCTATTTCACACTTACATCTTGGAGGAAGTTTGGCGGCAAAATAGAACATAGGTGAAATGAAAAATTACAAGGAATCGGAATTATGGCGAAGATATTAATATTTGGCGCAGGCGCGGTGGGGCAGTTTATTGGGAGTCTTATTTCGCTTGCCGGACATCATAAGGTTACAATGGTTGGGAGATACGATCATTATGACACCATAAAACTCCATGGTTTGAAATTGAGGAGGCATGGGAAAGTAAAATATCTCAAGAATCTTGAGTTTCTTCCAAGCCTGGACAGGATTCCCAGAAACGAGGTTTTTGACTGGATTTTCATGACGGTTAAATCTTACAAGTTATCAAGCTCGCTCAAAGACCTTTCATTTTTCATAAACAATAAAGTCAAGTTTCTTCTTTTTCAAATGGGAATAGGTAGTCATGATAATGTTGCCAAGGTTATACCAAAGGAAAGAATATTTCTCGCATCGCTCACTGCAAATTGCGCTATAATCGAACCGGGAACCGTTGTCGAGACAAACAAAGGTGGTGCATTATGCCTTGCCCCACTGGTTCTTCGTAATGATATTGACGACCTGAGATCCATATTTACCGGCGTTGATATTGAAATTCTTACTTTCGAGGACTGGAAAGTTATGAAATGGTCCGCTCTGCTTTATGAAATACTGCTAAACGGACTCTGCGCCCTGGGAGATTATAAGCCTGATAAGGTTGCGGGGCAGAGACAAATGCTTGAAATCGAAATTGAAGCATTCCAGGAGGCTGTAAAAGTTGTCAAGGCCATTGGAGTAGATGTTATTGATCTACCTGCTTACCCTATAAAAAAACTCATATTTTACCTTAAATTTCCAGGGATTCTACAGGGATTTTTATTCAGGAATACCCTTATGAAAAAAGACAGCACGACAGTTTCAACCCTTAAAAACGATATGGAAAAAGGAAGAAAGGGTACTGAGATTGGCTTTATCAACGGTGCGGTAAGTCATTGGGGTAAAGAAAGAAAAATCAGGACTCCGGTGAATGATTTTTTAACTGATGAATTAGTTAAAATTGTGACAGGAAAGAAATTATGGGAAATATATCGTAAAAAATACGGAGAGATATATGGTTGCCTTAAAATTTTCAAATTAAATTATATTCGATAGACAAAAAAACAAGGAGGTTATTTATATGCCAACAGCAACATTACCCAAATTTATTAATGTATCGATTCTTGATTTCTCCGATCCTGAAGATAGGAAGAAAATGGAATCAGCCATTAAAAAAATGAAGTCAGAGATGGGAAAGGAATATCCCATTATTATAGGAGGTGAGGAGGTTTTCCTGGACAAAAAATTCGGATCCTATAATCCTTCTCACAAACATGAAGTCGTTGGGATATTTCAGAAAGCCGACAAAGAAGCCGCTGAGAAGGCAATGCAAGCGGCATTGAAAGCATTCGAAACATGGAAATTCACCCCCGCGGAAGAAAGGGCGGAATACCTTCTCAAGGTATCCGAGCTGATGAAGAAAAAAAGGTTCGAGCTGGATGCAGTGATGGTACTGGAAGAGGGAAAGAACTGGATCGAGGCGGACGGTGATCTGTGTGAAGCCATAGATTTTCTTGAATATTATGCCAGGCAAATCATAGAGATTGATAAGGGAGTGCCTCTTACCGAATATGCGCCGGAAGATAATAAAGCGGCATATATCCCCCTCGGAGTGGGAATTGTTATCCCGCCCTGGAATTTCCCCAACGCAATACTGACAGGAATGACATCCTCGGCACTGGCGGCCGGAAACACAGTTATTCTGAAACCCGCTTCCGATGCACCATGGATTGCTACCAAAGTAATGGAGCTTTTCAGTGAAGCCGGAATTCCTTCGGGAGTTCTCAACCTCGTTACGGGTCCCGGAAGTGTTGCCGGAAATTATCTTGTAGAGCACCCCAAAACAAGATTTATCTCATTCACAGGCTCGATGGAAGTTGGAAAGGGCATATACGCAAAGGCCGGAAAAGTTGTCCCCGGGCAGATATGGCTAAAGAGAGCCGTTATCGAAATGGGCGGAAAAGATGCCATCATTGTTGACAGTGAAACCGATATTACAAACGCTGCCGATGGAGTCGCCACTTCCGCATTTGGATTCCAGGGACAGAAATGCTCGGCTTGCAGCAGATGTATTGTTGTTGAAGATGTATATGACGAATTCGTTGAGAAGCTCAAGAAGAGAGTTGAGAAGATCACAACAGGCGATGTAGCCGATCATGATAACTGGATGGGTCCCGTTATTAACGAAGCTTCATTCAAAAAAGCCATGGAGTATATCGAAATCGGAAAGAAAGAGGGAAAACTTCTGAACGGTGGCGAAGGCGACGATTCCGAGGGTTATTTCATTAAACCCACTGTTTTTATAGATATTGAATCGCAAAGCCAATTGGGGCAGGAAGAGATCTTCGCTCCGGTTCTCGCCGTGATAAAAGCGAAGGATTATGATGATGCCATAAGAATTGCCAACGATACAATTTACGGCCTCACCGGCGCGGTTTATACCGACAACGAGGAGAAGATTGAGAAGGCGATTCGGGAATTCCATGTCGGCAACCTCTACTTCAACAGAAAATGCACCGCCGCTTTCGTCGGAATACATCCATTCGGAGGATTTAATATGTCCGGAACCGATTCGAAGACAGGCGCACCGGGTCATCTTCTCCTGTTCATGCAGATGAAAATGTGGAGCAGGAAGAAGTAGTCAGAGGTCGGATCTGTAGGAGGGATGTCCTCATCCCGATAAACGGATGTCAGATGTCAGATGTCGGAGGTCAGAGGTCAGAGGTCGGAGGTCGGAGGTCGGAGGTCAGAGGTCGGATGTCACAATTATTCATACCATCCCTATGTTTGGGTAGCGGCGGGTCTCCCGACCCGCCGTGAAACGAATGATAACCGATAATTAATACCTCCGTGCCTTCGTGGTGAAGACATATTGGACAGTTCCTCACCTTGGAATCAAATCGTCTCTTGAATTGTATTGCGGATAATTTGAATCAACTCCCACATTTTTATGATGCCTTCCCTTGCAGTAGAATGTGAAAGACTTCAAGTCCCCGCTTACCATGTAAGATTTGATAAATCCCCGGTTACTTCCCGATGCAGGACAGGATGGGATATTTCTTAAATAATCGGGTGTAAGATCCGTTAATCGCCGGGGATATTTCCCATTATTTTCTCCAGAGTATTTTTTCAGGGTCTGCCCGATATTTTTGCAATTCGATAGGCAAAAAGTAAAATTACCCGCAGCTTTTCTCCTTTGATAGTTCTGTGATTCAATTATCAGGACAAATCCAATTATAACCAAGCCTGCAAAAATGACAAGCTTGAAGAAAAAATCCATGTACCTGACAGTTTCCATTTGATCATCCCCTCATGCCGGAGTTCATGGGAACTTTCATCCTCTATCTTTGTCGCAAAAATGCCCGGGTCTATTCTTTATATTGAAATAAATATAAACAGTCATTCTGAGCGATACACGAGAAAATTGCTTTAATTCGATGATTTACTCAAAGACGGGATTTTCTCTATACTCGTGGAATAGCATAGCGAAGAATTTCAACACCAATGGCATAGAGGGAGCAAGTTTCAATAGAGAAGGAAGATTATTTTGAAGGAGAACCCCTGGGAAGAGATCCTTCGCTGTGAAAGACATCGGAGGCAAGTAATAATCCGTTCTTGCCAGGATTGATTCACCAAAGTAAAAGTGATCGTTTTCCGCTCAGGATGACAGTTTGGAATCCTTCGGAGGAATGCAATAATCCGTTCTCGTTGGGAGCTATATAGAAAAGGCAAAAAGTCGTTTATTGCTTGAATTCTGTCCTGAACCCTTTGAAGAACTCAAGGACAGACCGAGTGAAGGGATGAAAGTTTAGGCATTTCTTTCCTGTAAAATGGAAAGTCATGTTCTATACAACAAGGATTAATAAATGGATAAAATCAGGCAAAAAATACGAAAATTCAAAACTGAAATTGCCATTGCATCGGTGACGACACTTCTCCTCGCAGAGGTATATTTCAGGAGGTTTGTGTATGCATATTCCGCGAAACATCCCGATTTATTAAATGTTATTAATCCATCCCGGTTTATAAGCATTTTCTTCAAATCGGACCTGGAAAAGCAAGCTTTTTCTATATTTCAACCTTTATTTTCCAATATTATTAATTTATATTTTAGAGGATTCCTGGAAAACCCGTTTCCACAGATACTATTCTTCCTCGTTGCTCCTGTTATTATTCTATTGATTCTGGGAGAAGACCTCAAGGAATATGGCTTTACATTTGGGGATTATAAAACCGGGTTGTTATATACGGGAATAATACTCCTTATTATGGCTCCGGCTCTTTACTGGATGTCGGGATTAAAGACAGTTGTGAAATTTTATACAAATGCAAATCAGGGTGGAATATGGTGGGTTGTTTTTCGTTATCTTTTGTATATGATTTCGTGGGAATTTCTTTTCAGGGGATATTTTTACTATTCTCTCGAGGAGCGAACAGGCTCTCTTGCAATGTGGATACAGTCGGTTCCGTTCGCAATAATGCATATGGGAAAGCCTGCCATAGAGGCGCTGACATGTTATTTTGGAGGCGTTTTCCTGGGATACCTGTCGATGAAAACAAGATCGTTCTATTATGCCGTCCTGATTCACTGGGGAATATATGTGATGCTGTCGTTCTTTATATATATGAGAGGTGGGAATTAACCACGAAGGCACGGAGGACACGGAGTTTTTTTGATTTCAAATTATTCTATCCGACATCCGCAATCAGTTTATCGGGACGGGGACGTCCCTCCTACACACTCCAACTGCGCAATCCGTTTATCGGGATGGGGACATCCTTCCTACACACTCCAACTGCGCAATCCGTTTATCGGGACGGGGACGTTCCTCCTACACACTCCAACTGCGCAATCCGTTTATCGGGATGAGGACGTCCCTCCTACAGATCTGACATCCGACCTCCGTTATCCGTTATCCTCTTCAACTTCGTATTCAGGTTTTATGTCTGTATCCTTCTCTTTTTCAAGAGCTACCTGGCGAAGGGCGTCTTTTGAGCCTCCGAGTAGAACGAAGAGCAGCGGTACAATTACGAGTGTAAGCACTGTTGACATGGACAGTCCGAATATGATAACCCAGCACATTGGTGCGAAGAGTGTGCCTCCAAAGAAAGCGAGGGGAAGCAATCCTCCCAGCGTGCTTATGGTGGTAAGCATAATGGGTCTGAAGCGAATAACTCCCGATTCCTTTATTGCCTGATCCACTGTTTTTCCTTCACGGAGTTTGTCGAATACAAATTCTATCATGACAATTGCGTTGTTTACTACGATTCCTGCCAGTGATATCAACCCCAGAGCGGACATGAATCCCAGGGGTTGTTTCATTATGTACATTCCGACGGTTGAACCTATAAGAGCCATGGGAAGTGTGAGGTATATGGCGGCGGCAATCTTAATTGATTTGAATTGGAAAGACAATATAAGCAGAAGCAACATCAGGGCGACTGCGGCAAGCCCGCCCAGATCTCCAAAGGCTTCACTGCTGGATTCCTGCTCACCTGCGAACCAGAGGTCATAACCCGAATCCATCTTGAGTTTTTCTATCGGTCCTTTGACATCCTTGAGTACCTCTGATGCAAGTCTCCCCTTTACATTTGCGTTAATTGTTATCGTTCTTCTCTGGTTGTAACGGGAAATCTTACTTGTCTGCGTTTCAAGGCTCAGTTGTGCGAATTCATCCAGTCGATGATTTTTCCCGGTAAGGTTGGAAGAGAATTTCATTGCCTTGACATCGGCAAGAGTTCCCCTTTCTTCCTTATTCAGGCGAATCACAATGTCAATCTGTCGATCCGGCGATTTCATCCTGGAGACGGTATATCCCTGGAAGCCTACAAGGAAGGATCCGGCTATATCCTGTGATGTTATTCCCAGGAGGTTCGCCTCTCCCTGGTCAATTTGAACCACTATTTTCTCAGAATCCACGCCGTAATCGTTGCTGACTGTGGTTACTCCATCAGTATCTCTGAGGAGATCTCCCACTTTTATGGCATATTTCTTTAAAGGCTCGACCTCGGGACCTGCAATTCTGACCTGAATAGGGGAAGCAACGACGGGCCCTTTTGAAAGTTTTCTTATCTCGAGGCGCGTTCCCGTGAGTTTTTCAGAAAGCTTTCCAAACCTGTTTACCACTTCATCCGTACCTTTTGATGAGTAAGTATTTACTACTACCTGGGCGTAATTTTCCTGTTGAGCGGTGGGAGAAATTGCAATATAAAAACGGGGACCTCCGAACCCGATATATGTTACATAATTCTTCACAAGTTTTTCTTTTTTTAGCTTCAACAATTCATCTTCAATTAAACCGACCCTCTCTGATGTCTTATCCAGGTCATACCCCTCGGGAAGCCATAAGTTCATGGTAAAACGGGATTCATCTGCGTCAGGGAAAAACTGTATAGGGATTTGTGTAGCCAATACCCATAATGTCAGAGCGAAAGCAACAAGTATCATAACAATTGTCAGAGATTTGTACTTCATCGTGAAATTAATAATCCCGTAATATAAGGGTTTGAGGTTAATTTTAAATCCGCCCTTTTTCCTCTTCTCCATTTGTTTCTTTTTCTTTTCCATTCTTTGTTTGGTTGATGGGAGAAAGAGGCATGCCACCGATGGTGTAACAAACATGGCGACAAGGTATGAAACCCCAAGACAGAAGGAAATCACCAGGGGAATGTCCTTGATATACTCTCCGGTATCGCCGGGCATGAATGCAAGGGGTATAAATGCGGCAAGCGTGGTTGCAGTAGCACTGAATAGCGGAATGGTTAGCTCCTTTGCTCCCAGGTACGCGGCATCTTCTTTTGAATAGCCCATGTCTATATACCTGTTCACATTGTCAGTAATAACAACGGCGTTGTCAACAATCATTCCCAGAGCAATAATCAGGGCATTGATGGACATGTTCTGCAACTCCGTCTTTATGAAGGAGCTCATTCCCAGGAATGTTGCCAGAATTATGAGAGGAATCGCCACCGAAACAACCATGGCATTTCGGAATCCCATCCCGATGCCAATTACCAGTAGTACAATTCCAATAGCCTGCCAGAAGTTGGACATGAAGCTTTTGACCGCTGTTCTGACTCCCGTGGGTTGGTCGCTGAGGATTATGAGTTCAACATCCGAGGGGAGATCATTTTTTATCTGATCCAGTTTCGCCTGAACTTTGTTTCCCCATTCTGTAATATTGCCTCCCCTTTTCATTGATACGCCCAGGACAACGCATTTCATTCCATTAGCCCTGACCAGTTCTGATCTCGGCTCCTCGTAACCATACTCAGTTTTACCTTGCAGATCCTTGAGGCGAATTACCCTGCCTTCCTTGTCCGTATATACAACGGTGTTTCTTACTTGCTCGATAGATTTATACGGGCCTGATACTTCTATAAGAATCTTCTTTCCTGAAAGATGAAGGTAAGGTTGGGCAATCTGGACATTTTGCTGTTTTACGGCATTAATAATATCATTGGGAGTGATTCCCGTTGCAGACAAGGATGTCAGGTCTCCGCTTATATATATTCTTTCGGGTTGTGCTCCGATAATATCCGTATCCCCGACTCCGTCAACGGTTTTTATCCCGTCTTTCATCCGGTCCGCTATAGATTCCAATTCTCTGTATGTTCTGTGGTTCGAAGCTATACCAATAACGTATGCGGTTGTCTCGCCGAATCGGTCATTTACATCGGGACCAATCACGTCATTGGGAAGAGCGGCCCTTTTATCATTAACATAGTTTCTTATCTGTTGGGTGGCGGTTCTTACATTGGCTATAGGGATCTTTTTTGATATTTCAACTGTAATTACCGAGACGCCGGACATGGATTGTGAGAAAATCTTGTGAATATCGTCCTGTTTCGATATTGCGTTTTCAATCGGTTTTGTAATATAAAGCTCAACGTCCTCGGGAGTAGCCCCGGGCCAGTATGTAGTGATTTGAACCGCGCGAACCTCAATCTTTGGATCTTCATTCTGGGGCATTGTCAGATAAGAGTATATCCCCATTATGGCAACAAGAAGAACTACAAAGAATGTGAGAGTCCTATTTTTTATTGCAAGTCTTATAAGTCTGGACATTAGCTTTTTCTATTTTCTATTGTGAGGCGAAACAGATCTTATTCCTTCCTTTTCGCTTGGCTTCATACATAGAGGTGTCTGCTTTGTCAACAAGCTCTTTCTTGGTCGCGGCATCATCAGGGAAGCTTGCCACTCCACCGGAAATGGTTATGTGAACAATGTTGCTTCCCAGGACATATTCATATTCCTCAACCGCCTGCCTTATTCGTTCGGCAACCAGAACCGCCTGAATTCTGTCGGTTCCGATCATGATGATTGTGAATTCATCTCCTCCATATCTGCATATCACATCACCGGGTCTCGTATGGAGTCTGATGACGCCGCCCAATTGCTTCAGGAGGGCGTCACCCTGGGGGTGTCCATAATTATCATTAACTTTCTTGAAGAAATCTACATCCAGAATCATAAGGGATACGGGGTGGGGTGGATCCGCATATTTTGCCTCGTTAATCTTCTTGGAAAGATGCTCCTGGAAATAACCGTGAGTGAACATCCCCGATAGAGAGTCCGTGATGGCAAGTTGGGCGGTCTCTTTCTGGAGTTGGACATTCCTGATTGCCAGCGCCGCCTGGTTTGCCAGAAGAAGGAAAAGTCCGAATTGCTCCTGACTGAAAAATCCGGGAGCATTATCGGCCATAACAAGGGTTCCCAGAGATTTATCCTCAAAAATCAGCGGGGCCAACGCCATTGCTCTTAGACCCTTTGCATGCTGAATAAGTTCGTCTTTTCCCTCGTTGAAAAAGTCATTATATAATTTACCCTTTTTATCCTGGGACACGTTGCTTATTACAGATTTCGTGACATCCGGGTTGAAATCCTGAAATGCTTCCTCGTGCGGAGTTATATAGGCTTTCTTGCGCATGACAATTTCCTCGGGCTTTTCATCATCCTTCAGATATATAACTACAGTGCCGCAGTTAAAGAGGTTCTTTACCATCTGTACAACTATTTTAAGTACGCTTTCCAGACTTTCTGTTGTCCCCAATTCCTGGCTTGCTTGAATAATCGAGATAAGCGCGCCTGTTCTCTTTTCTGCTTTTCCTTTTAACATGAAAAACACAATGAAAAGAATGAAGAAGATCAGGGCAAGCGCGCCTGCCACAATCATTCCCACTGGAAGCTGAGTTGTCTGTGCCTGTAGGATCGGAAGAATCGTGGGATCAAACATATTATCCTCCTGTCTTTTTCTTCTTGGACAACGATTCCATCATTATTTAAGCTTCATCTGCCAAATGAAAGTTTTTTCATTCTTAAATTACCGGCTTAAATTACCGGACGTTTAAATCCAATATTTGCTCTCTCTAAAAGTAAAAATTCCTTAATAGTATTTTGTGAAAACAGAGCATATCCTGCCGGATTGACTGAACAAGAGAAAATATTTTATTATAATAAAATAACCCTATTTCAATTTTTTCTTCCATTCGTATATTTTATCCAGCGCCTCGCGTGGTGACATATCGTCCGGATCTATGGTATTCAACTCACCGGCCAGCGGATCTTGCATCATATCAAAAAATGTCAATTGATACGAAGGCTTTTTCTTTTCCTTGATAAGACCGGACCTGAAAGCGGCAAGATCCTCCTCGAATTCGTCAAGTATCTCCTTTGCCCTTCTCAGGACATCGCCGGGAAGACCTGCAAGTTTTGCAACATATATGCCGTAACTCTTGTCGGTGCCACCCGGTACTATGTGATGTAAAAAAATGATCTCCCTGTTCGTTTCTTTCACATCGACCCTGAAATTTGCCATTCCCTCCAAATTTCCGGCAAGCTCCGTCAATTCATGGAAATGTGTCGCAAAAAGCGTCCTTGCCTTTATATGTTTGTGAATATATTCAGATACCGACCATGCAATGCTCATGCCGTCATAAGTGCTCGTTCCCCTGCCTATCTCATCCAACAGAATCAAGCTTGTGCAGGATGCATTGTTTATTATGTTTGCAGTCTCGCTCATCTCAACAAGAAAAGTGGATTTGCCCAGGTGAAGGTTGTCAGATGCACCCACTCTTGTGAAAACCCTGTCAATAATACCGATTTTTGCACTGTCCGCCGGCACAAAGGAACCCATTTGCGCCATTATTGCAATTAGTCCAATCTGGCGCAGGTATGTTGACTTTCCCGACATGTTGGGACCGGTAATGATGTGGAACCTTGATTTGCGATAATCCAGACCGCAGTCATTCGGCACAAAGCTTCCATCGAGCATCTTTTCCACAACGGCATGTCTTCCACCCACGATTTCAAGAATATTCTCCTTTACAACATCAGGCCTGCAATAATTCCCCTCACGCGCCACCATGGCAAGACTTCCCAGGCAGTCAAGATGTGCCACTATCCTGGATGCGACCTGTATGCGTCCGGCCTGTTGCAATATATTATCCCTGATTTTCAGGAAGATATTGTATTCAAGATCGTTTATCTTCTCCTCCGCCCCCAGTACCTTTGATTCATATTCCTTCAACTCCGGGCTTATAAAACGCTCTCCATTTGATACTGTCTGTTTCCGGATATAACCGTCAGGCACAAGGTGGAGATTGGGTCTTGTAACTTCGATGAAATAGCCGAATACATTGTTGAACTTGACTTTTAGAGATTTTATGCCGGTTTTTTCCTTCTCTCTCTTCTCAAGCCCGGCAATCCAACTTTTTGCATTGCTTCGAATTCCCCTCAATTCGTCCAACTCGGAATTGTACCCGGCTTTAATTATATTTCCCTCTTTTAACGAGGCAGGCGGATCCTCAGATATGGACAACTCCACAAGGTCATGAATATCATCAAGTGTGTCCAGGGAATCAATCAACATTTTCATTAGTGAAGATTTTACTTCCCTGCCATAACTTTTCAAAGTGGGAAGGTGGGAGAGAGAATTTCTCAAGGCGAGAAGATCGCGTGCGTTGGCGCTTGCATAAACTACTCTGGATGTGATTCTCTCCAGGTCATATATGAGTTTGAGGGCGTCAGTGATACCTGTATGAAGCGTATAATCGTTGATAAGCTCTTCCACGGCATCAAGCCTGGCGTTGATTTTCGCCCGGTTGAGAAGAGGCCTTTCGAGCCATGAGCGAATCAGTCTGGCCCCCATAGCTGTTTTTGTATTATCAAGAACC
Organism: Vulcanimicrobiota bacterium; assembly: GCA_021107945.1. Lineage (GTDB taxonomy): Bacteria > Vulcanimicrobiota > JAJTBE01 > JAJTBE01 > JAJTBE01 > JAIORV01. The sequence continues at coordinate 12,133 of JAIORV010000162.1, forward strand.
CACAGGAGCGAACCTTTTTTCTTAAGCTCTATCAATGTGCGGGATAACTCCAGGTTTCGCCAGGTTGTGGAATCAAGAATCATAAATTCCGATACGTCATAGTATTCAATCTTGTGAAGCGAATGATGTTCCGTCTTCTGTGTGTCATTCAGGTAATTGATAAGTGCGGCGGCCGCCATTCCCGGTTCGGGGTGTTTTTCCCAATTAATTTCAAATTTATCAGTTTTAAAGGCGGATTTAAGAATCTCCCTGAATATCATCCCCTGTAAAGGCTCTTTGTTTGTATTCCAGGGCGTATTTGACTCGTTTAAATGCATCTTCAACTGATCAAGCCTGTGCAAGTTCTCATCAAGAATAACCTCGGAAGGCTTGACCCGGATTATTTCGTCAACAAGGCGGGAGTATTCCGATAAGGGGATTTTCGTTACCCTGAATTCCCCGGTTGATACATCCGTAATTGCAAGACCGTAGTTGTTATCAGACGATACCAGCGACATCAGGTAATTATTCTCATCGGACTCCAATAGCTTGGGATCTGTCACAGTCCCTGATGTGATAACCCTTGTGACATCCCTGTGAACCAGTCCTTTTGCCTTTTTTGGATCCTCGAGCTGTTCACATACGGCCACCCTGACCCTATGTTTTATAAGTCCCCTGATGTAACCGCCGGCGCTGTGATGAGGCACGCCCGCCATCGCTATTCTCTCGCCGCCTCCTGCATCGCGTGAAGTCAGGGATATTTTGAGTAACTTCGCTCCCTTCTCGGCATCATCGCCATACATCTCGTAAAAATCACCACACCTGAAAAAAAGAATGCAATCAGGATGTTTGTCCTTGATTTTAAAGAACTGACGAAACATGGGAGTCGGCTTTTGGGGGCGACTTACTGTTTTGGGTTTTTCCTTTTGATTGCTCATCATAATTAAATGTTATATCTATTCAGAACTGCCACTGTAAGAAAGGCTTCCAACCTCTATTGTCGCGGCTCCTCGATTTTTTTTAAATGTCAAGGAGTTCTTTGATCCTCTCCGTCAGATCTTTCGGGTTGAAAGGCTTCGTAATGTAATCATCCACACCCATGAGCCTGGCAAATTTTATATCTTCATATTCCACTTTCCCGGTTATAATAATTACCGGGATGTCACTGGTGCTTTCTTTCTCTTTAAGAGTAAGAAAAAACTCCAGCCCGTTGATTTCGGGCATCAAGATATCTGCAATCACAAGGTCGGGTTTTTCTCTGCTGATCATCTCAAGGGCTTCTTTTCCGTCTCCGGCGGTCATTACATCGAAATCATCCATTTCAAGGTTTAAACGAATAATCTTTCTGATGTGATATTCATCATCAATAACAAGAATTTTCTTTTTCAGGACTGCATCATTGCCTGTTTTTCGGGAATTTCCGGTCCCAAGTCCCGGTTTCAAATTGTCTTCCATTCAAACATTTCTCCTGAATATATTTACCAAAAAGCATACCGTATTTTTCTTCCTGAATTATTTATTACCTTCAATCAGTTTTACAACAATTTTACAAAACGGTTTTTTATGTATAATTATTATGATGAATAAAGTTAATGATAATAAATGCGATAAATCATCGGAGAAGACCGGGAAGAAAAAAGAATTAAAACAAAAGGCGATAAAGATATTGCTCATATTATCAATCGCTTATTTTATTTTTCTTCTTTTTGTTCTTCTTATCGAATATGTGGTCGGCGAAACACATTGGGTGTTTATCTTGATTATATATTCACCCCAGGCTCTTTATGTTATTTTGCCCCTTATTTTTATATGCGTATCCTGCTTTTTTCGCAGCAAGGTAAATCTTCTTATTAATGTTTTCTCATTCTTGATAGTTATCTTTTTTTTGATGGGATTGAACATTCATATTAATCCTGATAATTCAAAAGACGGCAAGGTAAATAATCAATTAAAAGTCCTCACATACAACATACATTCCGGTACATACGGCGCAAAAAAAGTGGCGGCATTTTTGAAGAAATCGGAAGCGGACCTGATTTTCCTCCAGGAAGCTCATCAGACCGCGAAAAAGACCAGGCCGGATCCGATACCGGATATCCTGAATACTTTTCCTGGATGGTACCATATCAGGGGTGGAGAGAGAAAAGAGCTTATGATAATTTCCCGGTATCCCCTTGTGGATTTTGAGGAGAGAAAACTGGGGACATTCAGGAAATGCCTTATGGGATATATGATATGGAAAAACAAGAAAATCAGGGTCATTAATGTGCATTTTAATATCGCTCATCCAGGCAAGAGCCTGATTCGAAGCGGCACGAATTTCAGGGAGTATCTCTATTATTCATCTATTGTCAGAATAAAGCAAGCTGAAGCACTGCGCGAAATAATTAAAGATGAAAAAAATCCCATTCTACTCGTGGGTGATTTTAACGCGATTCCCAATACAAAAACACACAGGATTATAAACAGGAAGTTGACCGATTGCTTCGAAAAAGCCGGGAATGGAATTGGATATACATATAATTCAAGATTACCCATGTGGAGAATTGATTTTATTTTCGTGAGTGATGATTTCAGGGCGTTGAATTGTAATAAGCTCCCGGTTCGCATATCGGATCATTTCCCGCTTGAGGCCTTGCTTGAGTTAGCAGGGAAGAAGTAGGCGCATAAAGAAAATATCTTACCGGACAAGACCGGAAGAGGCAGGCAAGGAAATTCATATGTCCTCTAAAGTAAATAAAACAATAATTATCACAATAATCCTGGCATTAACAGCACTTGCTTTTGCTGTCTTTTTTATTGTTAAGTCCCGGAAAAATGTGAATGGGGATTTACCTCCTGAAAATAAGGTCTCAATAATTGCCGACCTGGAATCTTCCGACATACAAAAAAAGTGTGTCGCCACTGTAAATGTCGGCCGGGAGAAGGAGCAAAAAGCTTTGCCCTGTCTTATAAAGAATATAAATGATGAAAACTCAAATGTCGCAATACTATCTGTATGGGCAACAGGGAAAATTCGGGACAGGAGAGCCGTCGATCCATTAATAGAACTTCTGGAAAACCAACTGGACGATAATGCGGATATTATTCCGTTCATAGCCTGGGCATTGGGCGAGATCGGAGATGTAAGAGCATTTGAATCCCTCATGGATCTCATTGAGGATAGTCCCGACCCCGGCCACAGGGAGACTGCATTGAAAGCGCTTGTTAATATCGGCGGATCAGATTTAACGGAAGTTTTGATTAAACTTCTCAAGGACAGGGATGAAAATGTCCGGGCGGCCTCTGCACAGGCGTTTTGCTTGAAACCGGATAAGCTAGCTGTGGATCCGTTAATTAATACTCTGTCAGATACTCACAGAATGGTAAGAATAAATGCTATAATGGCATTAAGCGGGATTGGATCTACCCGGGCTTTAAAGTACCTCAAGAAAATTGCCAGGAACTCAACGGATTCCGATGAAAGGGAAAAAGCAAGGACAGCCGTCAGGAATATTGAAATTTATGGGAGAAGATCAATGTATCGTCCCCCGGTGAATGAGTCGGAATATGCTTTCATAGAGTCGCTTGATATAAAAAAACTGGAGGATTATAATATAGAGGATTGCATGGAATTTGGCGAGATGCCAATGTATGTTGTCCGTGAAAAGGATATAGATAAATTACTGGAACAACTGGAAAGCGAGGATTCCGATGTTCAAGGCAGAGCCGCCTGGATGTTGGGAAATGCAAAAAAAAAGGATCGCAGGATTGTGCCTGCCCTGATAAAGTCACTCAAAGACAAAAGCTCTTTTGTAAGACATAGCGCGGCGACATCGCTGGGAAAATTGAACGATAGAAGCGCTGTCCCACATCTCATCGAGGCTCTCGATGACGATGTTACCTCGGTGAGGGATGATTCAACCACGGCGCTGGGAAATCTTGGAGGCAAAGAAGTGGTCAAGCCGGTCATAAAGATGCTTGATGATGATTTTGTTTCAATCAGGATATCGGCGGTTGTGGCCTTAAAAAGATTGAATACTCCCCGGAGTAATAAGGCAATAATAAGAATGCTTGAGGACCCCGAGCCGTCAGTGAGAAGAACTGCCGCCAGATCTCTGGGTGAGATTGGAGAGACATCCAATATCGCCGTTCTGGAAAAACTACTGACAGATCACGACAAAAAGGTTCGAATAGTCGCTGAAAATGCCATAAAGAAGTTGAAAGAGAAAAAATGATCTGATATATTAGATCCGAGGGAGGATAATATATGAAAAAAAATTACATAATACTTATCTTCTTTATCATATCACTGCTGTTATTTTCAAATTGCACGAATAAACTGAAAAAACCAGATTACTCGTCACAACCGACACTCTCAAAAGATCTGCTGAAGTTATCTCCTGATGAAGTAAGAGAACTTGATAAAATAAAGAAAGAAGTAAGAGAACTTATGGAGCGGGATCGATATAAAACCGCTCTTAATATCTTGAATAAAGCTATAAAAAAGTTCCCCAGGCAACCGGATTTATATCTCATGCGGGCAAAATGTCTCATCGAAACGGTGGAATCAATTGCCGACAATCATAACAAAATAGAGGATAATTACAATAAGGCTGTCAAATTGGGCGGCGGTGAAAAAGCCTACATTGCCAGGGCGGATTTCTTCTATATGTCCAGGCAATATAACAGAGCTATAATCGACTGCAAGAAAGCCATGAAGATGAACCCGAAAAATCCTGAGCCTTACATTATTCTTGCAACGATATATAAGGATGAAGATAACTCTGCAAGAGTTTTAGAAAACCTTACAAAAGCAATTAAGATAGCACCCGACGAAGCGTTGGGATATAGCCTGAGAGGCGCATGGTATTATAAACTACCGGGACATTTCAAGGAGTCGAGAAAAGACCTGGAGAAGGCGTTATCAAAGGATGACACCGATTTTTTTGCGCTATATTACCTGGGCAGTCTTTACAACAAGCAAATAGATTATAAAAATGCTCTGAAGATTTACAAGAAGGCATTGAAGCTTTCCGGGAATAATCAATGGAAAAAATTGAATAAGAAACATGACCTTTACTCCTTGAGAGGGTGGGGCATTCCTGCGGATATAAATATTGTTATGGCTGATGTATATGACCAGATGAATGATGTAAAAAGCGCATTGGAAGTAATTGAGAAGATGAAAGGCGTAAAAGGGATGACCGGCCTTCTGATGCACCCCGAGAAAGGCTACCTCCTGCAAAAACTGGGACGAAACAAGGACGCCCTGAAGGAATACAAGCAATTCTTCGCCAAAAAGCCCGGCAAGAGCATGAGAATGGATAACGCAGGAAAGCGATTCTATTACGAGATGGAAGGTCGCTCTTATGAGGCACTGGGGCAGTATAAGGATGCACTCGATTCATATATTCGTTTGCAGGAAATTCACCCCGATGAAGATTTTAATTCGATGTACTTGCAGGGGAAAGTGTTGTACAAGATGAGTAAAGAAGAGCAAGCGCGGGCGTTTTACAGGAAAATTGATAATATTGGGGAGAACAGGTTTGGAGCAGCCTATAAAAAGGATCCTTTTATACGATCATTAAGGGGAGTCATTGGCACTGTGCTGGGAAAATATGATAAGGCACTTCCCCTTTTGAATGAAACCCTTAAAAGCCAGCCCCATAATGCGGAATTGCTTTATTTCCGGGCGGTATGCAACTTTAACCTGGGCAATAAAGAGCAAGCGAAAAAAGACCTTGATAAAGTGATACAAAAGGAGACGGAAAAGCCTTCCTTGAAAAAAGCAAAAGCCCTGAGGGAAAAGATCGAAAAATAGCTGCTATTTCCAATTTTAACAAACAATGAAAAAACCACTTGTTCGATAGTTTGTTTAATATGGGAATAAGAAAAACAGGAATCATTACATGATATTACTCCCCCGGATTTATCCGGGGGATATAAGGAATCCCACTCCCCGTGTATCTCACAAAAACTTTTAGACGCTTCAGCGTCTTCCCGATAAGGAATTCCTAACTATAGAGAAAAGAGAAAATATGATCCATAAATCAACTAAACCTGAAACTAATCAAAACGATATAGCCAGGGTATCCGCCGGAACGGAGCGTGTCCTGGGATTGAGCAATATAAGAATGGAAGATCCTCCAACTTGCGCATATTTTATGATTGGTGAGAACTGCAAGGGCACATGTTTTTTCTGCGCCAGAAGAAGTGAAAGAGAAAATGAAAACATTGAAACATCACCCAATAATTCAACTTCAAAAAAGCGGGGATTCCTGTCCAGAGTGACCTGGAAACCATACAATATTCATACGGTTCTGGAGAAAAACGCAGAGCAATTTGAAAATGGATCGATCAGGAGAACTTGCTTCCAGGTTGTCCGGGACACCGAAGCTTACAGACAGACCCTTGAGGCGGTTAAGATGCTCAAGAAAAAATGTGATATTCCCGTATGTGTATCAATAAACGGAATATCCCCGGAGCAGTATGGCGAATTGTATGAGGCCGGGGTTGAGAGGATAGCGTTTTCGTTTGACGCCGCAACACCGGAATTATATGAGAAAATAAAAGGGAAGTCGTGGGATGAGGAATGGGAAATCTACCTTGAAATAAACAGGCGCTTCCCCGGCAGGACGGTAATTCACCTGATAGTGGGACTAGGCGAGACCGAGAAGCAGATGGTAGGGGCGATTGAAACATTCTATAGGCACAACTCGGAAGTCTCCCTGTTTGCATTCACGCCGATTCCCGGAACGCCGCTGTCAGGAAGAAAACAGCCTTCTCTTTCGACATACAGAAAGATACAAACCGCTCTTTATATGATAAGAACCGGCATGTGGCAATGTAGGAGGGACGTCCCCGTCCCGATAAACGGAGAATGGAAAACGGATGCCGGATGCCAGAGCTCACTTCCCGTTTCCCACTTCCCATTTCCCGCCTCCAGCATGTGGGACGTCCCCGTCCCGATGAAATGTAAAAATGAACTATATAAATTCGAAAACGATAAAATTATATTTAATCGTGATAAAAGAGACTTCTTCATACAAAATATTCCACAGACCGCATTCCGCACATACGGATGCCCCGACTGTAACAGGCCTCTATATAACGAAAGACCGGGGCAGGTTCCATATAATTTCCCCCGGGAGCTTACGGAGGAGGAGCGTATTTCTGCGATTGAGTTGATTTTTTGATTATTCAATGCAGAGGACGCAGAGAACGCGAAGGTTTTATATGATTTTCATATTATTTACCACAGAGTTCACAGAGGGCATATAGGTTAGAAGGAATCTATTTTATGAATGCCACAAAATCCTCATCTTTGGCATCATAAAAGACCTTGATTTTATATTCAAATAGATTTCTAAATGTTGTACCTCCTGAGTATTGCAAGGAATTCTCCAATACTATAAGCTTTTTCTATAAAACATTGGTTCCTTTTTCATCAGATGATATCTACTCCGGGGCTGACTAAAAAGTTGTAATAGTCATCCTGAACTCGTTTCAGGATCTAATATTCAAACCGTTTGTCAGATCCCGAAACAAGTTCGGGATGACTTATCGAACAGCCCCGAATTAAAGGGGGGGCGAATCCGGACAAAACTTAACGAAAATAACCAATAAAACTTTGCCTTTCCTTCCCGTTTGGGTTGAATTACAGTCGATTCCCGGACAAAAAATCACCTTGCCCCGTGCTTGCGGAGAAGGTTAACGATGTTGGTATTGCCATATTTTGCTGAATATTTCAGAGGCGTCATACCGTATTTGTCCTTCGCATTTACATCTGCGCCTTTGGATATAAGTAATTTGGCAGTTTCGGTTTTACCTTCAATTGCCGCCCAGTGCATAGGTGTCCATCCACGATTACTCTTTGCATTTATATCTGCGCCATTGGATATGAGGAGTTTGGCAGTGTCGGTTTTACCTTCAATTGCCGCCGTGTGCAGGGGTGTCAGTTCATAATTGTCCTTCGCATTTATATCTGCGCCCATGAATATAAGTAATTTGGCAGTTTCGGTTTTACCTTCAATTGCCGCATGGTGCAAGGGTGTTCTACCATGTGAATCCTTCACTTTTATATTTGCTCTTTTTAGAAACAAAAAAGAAGCGAATATGACTGTTATCAATATAATAAAAGATAATGCCAGCAGACCCCAAGGGGACCTCTTACTACTCACCTTTTTGTCTAAATTTGTTCCCCCAAGAAGATTGACGATGTCGGCATAGCCCCCGGATTTTGCAAATTGTAGGGGCGTCTTTCCTGAATTATCCTTCGAGTCTATATCCGCTCCTTTAGATATTAAAAATCTGGCAGTGTCGGTTTTACCTTCAATTGCCGCCGTGTGCAGGGGTGTCAGTTCATAATTGTCCTTCGCATTTATATCTGCGCCCATGAATATAAGTAATTTGGCAGTTTCGGTTTTACCTTCAATTGCCGCATGGTGCAAGGGTGTTCTACCATGTGAATCCTTCACTTTTATATTTGCTCTTTTTAGAAACAAAAAAGAAGCGAATATGACTGTTATCAATATAATAAAAGATAATGCCAGCAGACCCCAAGGGGACCTCTTACTACTCACCTTTTTGTCTAAATTTGTTCCCCCAAGAAGATTGACGATGTCGGCATAGCCCCCGGATTTTGCAAATTGTAGGGGCGTCTTTCCTGAATTATCCTTCGAGTCTATATCCGCTCCTTTAGATATTAAAAATCTGGCAGTGTCTGTTTTACCTTCTATTGCCGCTCGGTGCAGGGGTGTCCCGCCGTCATTGTCCTTCTCATTTATATTTGCGCCTTTTGATATGAGGAGCTTTGCGGTGTCGGTTTCACCATTCCTTGCCGCTTGGTGCAGGGATGTCCATCCGCTATTGTCCTTCTCATTAACATTCGCGCCCTTGGATATAAGGAGCTTGGTAATGTCGGTATTACCTTCTATCGCCGCACAGTACAGGGGTGTCTCATCGTTATTGTTCTTTGTATTCATATTTGCGCCTTTGGATATAAGGAGCTTGGCAGTGTCGGTTTTACCATAAAATGCCGCCTTATGCAGGGGTGTCTGGCCATAATTGTCCTTCGCATTTACATTTGCGCCATTCCCTATCAGGAATCTGGTGGTGAAGATTTTACCTTCAATTGCCGCATTGTGCAAGGATGTCCAACCCTTATTATCCTTCGCATTTACATCCGCCCCCTTGAATACTAAAAGACTGACTATCCTGAAGGCATCGGAATAGCACGACCCTGCTGCAATATGAAGAGGTGGCACGCCGTAATCGTCCTTCGCATTTACATCCGCGCCCTGGTTGATATGTTCCTTGACTTTTGCCATATTACCATACTTCACCGCCTTAAAAAAATCATTATATCTACCAAATGGTTTCTTAGGAAAATGTGAGGGAGATTGGGGAGCAGGAACATGGGCATGGGCAGGAGCAGGAACAGATGTATGTGTAAGCGTAGGCGTAGGTGTAGGTGTAGGTGCAGGATACCTCACGCCACTTGTCGGGTAGCCTGAGGCAACAGCCCCAGGTGGTTTTGAAATATGAGTGGGTGCAGGTGTAGATACAGTTCCAGGATACCGCCCACCACCTCCATCAAGTATCTCAATGATCATATCAATCGAACCGGGACGGTTGACGCTGGATATATCCACCATGGACATGATGAGATCGTCAAGAAATTCGGGAACATTATTATTTAAATTTCTCACCGATTCGAATGTAAAAAGAGGACGGGACGGGTCTTCGGGATTGAGACCGGTAAGGAGATAGTGAATCAGAACCCCCAGGGAAAAAATATCGTTCAGCGGGGAATCATTGCCACGGTACTGGTCAGGAGAAGCATAGCCCTGCGTTCCCAACATCGTGCCTTTTTGCAGGGGCTTCAATATCTTGGCAATTCCAAAATCAATAAGATAGAGCTTACTGTCTTTTATCATTGTATTTGAAGGCTTCAGATCACGGTAAATAACAGGGGGATTCTGAGAATGCAGGTAAGAGAATATGTCGAGGATTTGCCGGAAATATCCCATAACCTCGTCAAGGGGAAGCGGTGGAATGTTCTGCCTCAGATAGCATTCCAGATCCATGCCTTCGATGAATGTCATCACAAGGTAATGTGATGTTTTTCCGCCGGAATCTTTTTTGGTGAAATAATCCGTTACCTTGGGAAGTCCTCCGTGATGGAGCTTCGCCAGCAGTTTTGCTTCTCTCAGGAACATCTCCTGAAATTTCTTCCCATCTGCATCCAGGTTATAGGTCGCCTGCATTTTTTTAACGGCTACGGTCTCTCCCAGGCGTGTGTCAACGGCTCGATAGATACAACCCATGTTCCCTGACTTTAACATGCTTTCCACCTGATATCTGTCGTCCAGAAGCTCAACTTTCCGGGTGGCTGACGGCGACATATTCGCCCCGCATTCGTTGCAATACTTCGCTGATGATTTTTGTTTTTTTCCGCAGACAGGGCAGAAACGATCCATTAAGTGTTCCCCCAAAAGAAAATTATGGTACTATTCGGACATCTCTTGTAGTAAAAAACTATTCAATCCCGATTTCATGCCGTTTCCCGGCGGGTCGGGAGACCCGCCGCTACCCAAATAGGGGACGGGTCTGAATGATTATCCTTTTTATGCCCATTTTTATGACATTAATTATACTTCTGTCACTATAACATTACAGTCTTGATTATATCGTTCTATTCCAACGGAATATGCCCTTCCTTATTAAAAAGATCCCTTGCAATCTGTAATTCTGAGTGGACTACGAAAGAATTGCTCTAATCCGATGACTTGCTCAAAGACGTGATTATATTGATGCTTGTGATTTACAAAGCGAAGAATCCCTCGAATGTTGGCTTGAGATATCACGCAACATGTGTGATGACAGCGTGGACGACTCTCTTGCGGGAGATCATTCGCTGTGAAAGACATCGGAGGTAAGTAATACCATTTTGGATTCAAATTTGCCGCATGGGCAGAAAGCCGGTAGCTTCGGCGTCCCCGCCGGAGAAAGTATTGCGCCGAGGGCGGTTGTCCTCGGTTACACGGACTGAATGTATGCAAAATCTTTCAACGATCAGATTTTCAGGATCTGTTTTATTATTCTCTCGCCCCTTGTTTGCGGAGAAGATTGACTGTGTCGGTATGTCCATTTAGTAAAGCTTCGCGCAGGGGTGTCCTGTCGTTATTGTTTTTCATGTTTACTTTTGCTCCTTTGGATATAAGGAGCAAAACGATCTCTGTATGATCATCCTGTGCCGCAAAGTGCAGGGGTGTATCTCCGTTTTTGTCCTTTGCTCTTACATCTCCTCTCTTGGATATAAGGAGTTTGGCGGTGTCTGTATGGCCAAAAAATGCCGTGTTATGCAGGGGTGTATCTCCGTTATTGTCCTTTGCGCTTACATCTCCCCCATTGGATATAATGAGCCTGGCAGTGTCGGTATGACCAAAAAATGCCGTTTTGTGCAGGGGCGTATTTCCGTTGTTGTCCTTTGCGCTGACATCTCCTCCGCTGGATATAATGAGCTTGGCAGTGTCGGTATGTCCATCCGATGCCGCACTGTGCAGGGGTGTCTTTCCATCATTGTCCTTCGCATTCACATTTGTGCCTTTGGAGATGAGAAGCTCAACGAAGCCGGTGTGCCCTTTTGATGAAGCGTAATGAAGGGTTGTTCTTCCGTCATTATCCTTTGCATTCACATCTGCACCTTTGGATATAAGGAGTTTAGCAGTGTCGGTTTTACCTCCAATTGCTGCTTGGTGTAAGGGTGTTCTACCAAGTGAATCCCTGGCATTTATATTTGTTTTTTTCAATTTAAGATATGGCAAAAGGGCAAAAGCAGTGAATATTAATGCTATAACGGCAAAACAAATTATCACACCCCGGAAAACCCCCTTTTTTCTTATTGTCCCACCTTCAGCTGCCCCCTCGGATATGAGGAGTTTGGCGGTGTTGCTATATCCATTATTCATTGCGTAGTATATGGGTGTCTTGCCTAAATTATCCTTTACATTTACATCTGCACCTTTGGATAAAAGGAGTTTGACAGTGTCGCTTTTATCTTCACTTGCTGCAAAGTGCAGAGGAGTCCGTCCATCGTTGTCTTTAGCGCCTATATCCGCTTCCTTGGATAAAAGGAGTTTGGCAGTATCGGTATGGCCAAGAAATACCGTTTTATGCAGGGGCGTATCTCCGTTATTGTCCCTTGCATTTGTATCTGATCCCTTGGCTATAAGGAGCCTGGCGGTATAGACGTGACCATAAAGTGCCGCATAATGCAGAGGTGTTCGTTCATTATTATCTTGCACATTTACTCTTGCTCCTTTGGACATAAGGAGCCTGGAGGCGTGTGTGTGACCATAAAGTGCAGCAAAGTGCAGAGGTGTCCGTTCACTATTGTCTTTCACATCTATTATTGCTTCTTTGGATATAAGGAGCTGGGCAGTGTCGGTCCTGCCTTCAATTGCCGCTCTGTGCAGGGGTGTCTTTCCATCATGGTCCTCCATATTCACATCTGCGCCTTTGGATATAAGGAATCTGGAAATGTCGATGCGGTCTTCTATTGCCACTTTGTGCAGGGGAGTACGTCCCAAATTATCTTTAGTATTTACATTTGCGCCACTTTGCACAAGGAGTTCAACGATGTCTATATCGCCGTTGAATGCGGCATAGTGCAGGGGTGCTAAATGGTCATTATTCTTCGTATTCACTTTTGCCCCCATGGATATAAGGAGTTTGGCAATGCTGAGATGGCTTTCTATTGCCGCTTTGTGTAAGGGTGTACGTCCAAAATTGTCCTTAACATTTACATTTGCACCATTGGAAATAAGGAGTTTGGCGGTGTCGGTATGGCCTTCATACATCGCCCAGTGCAAGGGTGTACATCCGTCATTATCCCGCGCATTTACATTGGCCCCCTGTTTTATATATTCTTTGACCTGGGCAGTCTTGTGAACCATCGCCGCTGAAAAAAAATCATCATACTTATCAAATTTCTTCCTGGGATAACCGGGAGGAGGCGAGGGATCCGGAACAGGTGGTGTGGGTTCAGGTTCAGGTGCAGGTGCAGGCTCAGGAGTGGACGTTGGTGTAGCTTCAGGTGTTGGCGCAGGCTCTTGGGCGGGAGTTGGTGTAGGTTCAGATATTGGCACGGAATCATTTGTTGGGTCCTGCTGTTTGCTTCCATTCAGTATCTCAATGATTTTATCAACCGACTCGGGACGGTTGGCGCAGGTTAAATCCACCATGGACATAATAAGATTATCGAGAAATTCGGGAACATTTTCATTGAAGTCTCTCACCTGTTCGAATGTAAAAAGAGGGCGGGATGGGTCTTCCGGATCAAGCCCGGTAAGGAGAAAATGTATCAAACCTCCCAGGGAGAAAATGTCGTTTTGGGTGCTATCATTGCCCCGCAACTGATCGGGAGAAGCATAACCCGGAGTACCTAACATCGTACCTTTTTCTTGGGGTTTAAATATTTTGGCAATTCCAAAATCGACAAAATAGAGCTTGCCGTCATTGATTATGATATTTGAAGGCTTTAGATCACGGTAAATAACAGGAGGGTTTTGAGAATGCAGGTAAGATAATATTTCGAGAACTTGTCGGAAATACCCCATAACTTCATCAATAGGAAGCGGTGGAAGATTTTGTTCCAGATAGCACCCCAGATTCATTCCTTCGATGAATGTCATAACAAGGTAATGTGATGTTTTTCCGTCGGGATCCTTTTGGGAGAAAAAATTCGTTACTTTGGGAAGGCCTTCATGATGGAGTTTTATCAAAAGTTTTGCTTCCCTCAGGAACATCTCTTGAAATTTCATCCCGCCTGTGCCCCGACTAAAAGTCACCTGCATTTTCTTGACGGCTACAGTCTCTCCCAGGCGTGTATCAACAGCTCGATAGACACAACCCATATTGCCCGACTTTACAATGCATTCAACCTTATATCGGTTGTCCAGAAGCTCAACTTCCCCGGCAGCTTCCGGTGATATATTCGCTCCGCATTCGTTGCAATATTTCGCCGATGCTTCTTGCTTTTTTCCGCAGACAGTGCAGAAACGATGCATTAAGACTCCTCCAAAAAATTTGATACTATTCGGATATCTCTTTTGATAAAAAACTATTCAATCTCGATTTCATGCCGTTTACGGGTCAATCAGAAGACCGGCATTCATGTTCGGTTAAGGTGTTTTCTGATAGTATTTACCTGGTAGAGGTTGGCTCCTGAGCAACTTGACAGGGTCATGAAACTGTCAAAACGCCTTAAACACGACGGGCCTCCCGATCCGTCATTGCCCAATAAAAGTTCTATTTTATTCAATTTAACGATCCAGGACTTGGCTGAAATTTTTTCTCAGACACCAATCGCTTTACTCCGTTCTTATGAAGAAAGGAAGCTATATGGGTATGCCCATTCGATGTAGCATATTGCCGGGGTGTCCAGCCCCTGACGTCTTCCGCATTTACATTTGCGCCTTTGGATACAAGGAGTTTGGCCGTGTCTTTATGTCCATCCGATGCCGCACCGTGCAGAGGTGTCCATCCATCATTGTCCTTCGCATTCACATTTGCCCCCCTGGATATCAGGAGCTCGATGATGTCTGTGTGTTCTTTGGATTCCGCCAGGTGCAGAGATACCCAGCCGTTATTTTCCTTCGCATTCACATTTGCTCCCCTGGATATAAGGAGCTTGATGACGTCGATATGTCCATATCTTGCGGCATAGTGCAGAGGTGTCCAGCCTCTGTTCTCCTTCGCATTCACATTTACACCCTTGGATATAAGGAGCCTGACGACGTCGATATGTCCATATCTTACCGCATAGTGTAGAAGTGTCCAGCCTTTATTATCCTTAACATTTATATCTGCTCCATTTGACATGAGAAATCTGACGATCTCGGTATTACCTTGATTTGACGCAAAATGAAGGGGTGTCCATCCGTCATTGTCCTTCGCATTTATATTTGCCCCCCTGGATATAAGGAGCTCGACGATATCGCTGTGTCCTTTGGATTCCGCCAGATGCAGAGGTGTCCAGTTGCTATTTTCCCTCGCATTCACATTTGCCCCCCTGGATATAAGGGACTTGACGACTTCGATATGTCCATATCTTGCCGCATAGTGCAGAGGTGTCCAGTTGCTGTTTTCCTTCGTATTCACATTTGCACTCTTGGATACAAGGAGCTTGACGATGTCGGCATGTCCATATCTTGCGGCATAGTGCAGGGGTGTCCATCCGCTATTTTCCTTTGCGTTTACAAGTGCGTTTTTGGATGTGAGGAGTTTGACGATGTCGGTATGGCCTTCTTTAGCCGCTCTATGCAGAAGTGTTCTTCCGTTATTATCCTTTGTGTTTACATACGCGCCCTCGGAGATGAGGAGCCTGACGATGTTTGTATGTCCATTGAATGTAGCATATTGCAGGGGTGTTACGTTTTTGCTGTCCTTTGCATTTACATCTGCCCCCTGGTTGATATATTCTTCAACTGTCATAATTCTATCATTCTTAACCGCCTTGAAAAAATCATCATATCTATCGAACTGCCTTTTAATCAACTGATTCTTGGGAAAATATGAAGGGCCTGATGGGGCGGGATCATATGAAGAAGACAAAGCAGGTTTAGTTGCATTTGCAGGAGATTGCCTGTCACTTGTCAGGTGGCTTGGAGTATTAATCACCGGCGGTTTTGAAACAAGAGAAGATGCAGAATGCCGTCCTTCACTTCCATCGAGTATCTTAATGATCTGATCAATCGAACCGGGACGGTTGACATTGGACATTTCCACCATGGATAGGATGAGATTGTCGAGAAATTCGGGAATGTCCTTGTTGGAATTTCTTACCGGTTCGAATGTAAAAAGAGGACGGGATGAGTCTTCGGGATTGAGTCCGGAAAGAAGGTAATGAATCAGAACTCCAAGCGAATAAATATCGTTTTGCGGGGAATCATTGCCCCGGCATTGGTCAGGAGAAGCATAGCCCCGCGTTCCCCACATTGTGCCTTTTTGCAGGGGTTTCAATATTTTGGCAATTCCAAAATCAACAAGAAGGAGCCTGCCGTTATTAAACATGATATTTGAAGGCTTCAGATCGCGATAGACAACGGGAGGGTTCTGAGAATGCAGGTAAGAAAATATGTCGAGAATCTGCCGGAAAAATCCTATAACTTCATCAAGAGGAAGCGGTGGAATGTTCTTCCTTAGATAGCATTCCAGATCCACGCCTTCGATGAATGTCATCACAAGGTAATGTGATGTTCTTCCGACGGGATCCTCTTTGGTGAAAAAATCTGTTACCTTGGGAAGTCCTCCGTGATGGAGCTTCGCCAATAGTTTTGCCTCTCTCAGAAACATTTCCTGAAATTTATTCCCGTCTGTGTCGAAATTATAAGTCGCCTGCATTTTTTTGACGGCCACGGTCTCTCCTAGGCGTGTGTCAACGGCCCGATAGACACAGCCCATGTTCCCCGACTTTAATATTCTTTCCACCCTATATCGGTTGTCCAGAAGTTCAACTTGCCGGGTAATTCCCGGCGACATTTTCGCTCCGCATTGGTTGCAATATTTAGTTTTTGATTTTTGATTTCTTCCGCAGATAGTGCAGTAATGATCCATTAAGATAAGACTCCCCCAAAAATTATGATGTTATTCGGACATCTCTTGTGGTGAAAACTATTCAATCACGATTCCATAACTATTCGGACCGGCCAAAAGACCGGTCTGGAATTAAATCTCGGTGTGGTTGGAATGATTATCCTTTTTTTCAAACTCTGCGTCCTCCGCATCCTCTGCGGTGAATACTCAAAGTCATCAAAAAACTATATCTTCAACACCCTCGTCTTGAACTTCGCCAATTTTATCCACTGGACAATGGGGATTCTTGCCGGGCACACGTATGTACAGCATCCACATTCCATGCAATCCATAAGGTTATATTCATATTTCGCTTCGGACCATCTCTCAGCTTTTGCCAGTTTTGCAAGCACCTGGGGCATGAGCTTTTGAGGGCAATGTTTTATGCAGAAGCTGCATCTTATGCAGTTCTCAGGCTCATAAAGCTTCGCCTTTTCTTTAGAGAGAATCAGGATACCCGATGTTCCCTTGATTACGGGTGTGTCGAGGGTATATTGGGCGATACCCATCATCGGTCCGCCGGATATTACCTTTACAGGCTCTTTTGTCAGACCTCCCGCCGCCTCGACAAGGGTTTTGAATGGCGTACCGACGCGAACCTGGAAATTGCCCGGCTCCGCCACACAATCTCCGGTGATGGTAACAATCCTCTCATACAACGGCTTTCCCTTGACAACGGCTTCATAGACAGCATACGATGTACTCACATTTTGTACCACTGCTCCCACATCGACGGGAAGCCCGCCTGACGGAACCTCTCTGCCCGTGATGGCGTAAATAAGCTGTTTCTCCGATCCCTGCGGATACCTTGTCTTCATAACCTGAAGCTTCATCGGAGAATGACTGCTCTCGGTTTTCTCAAGCTCTTTTTCTATGGAGCTTATCGCCAGATGTTTGTTGTCCTCGACAGCTATTATAACTTCCGTCGCTGCTGTGGCGCGTTTTAATATCCTGACACCCTCGAGCATCTCTGCGGTTTTTTCGCGCATAAGCCTGTCATCGCTTGTGAGAAAAGGCTCACATTCCGCACCGTTAATGATGAGAACATCCACCTTTTTCCCTTTCGGCGGAGATATTTTGACATGGGTCGGGAAGGCCGCGCCTCCCATGCCCACGACTCCAGCTTCCTTGACAAGGGCTACAATGTCGGCGGGTTTCATATCATGCCACCGGCGGTTTGCGGGTTTGCATTCAAGCATATCAACGCCGGAACCCTGGATAACAATTGCCTTGGATTCTCCGAACACCGGATGTGGTCTGTTCTCTATTGCCTTGACCGCGCCGGTGATGGACGAATGAACCACGGCGGTAATGAATGATTCCGCCTGGGCAATTTTCTGTCCCGTTCTTACCTCGTCTTTTACTTTAACAAGGGGAGTCGCCGGGGCTCCAAGATGTTGTGAGACAGGAATTACAACTTCTTTTGGCGCATCGAGCACCTGTATAAGTTCAGTCTCGGTTAATTCTTTGTTTCCGGCAGGATGGATTCCTCCGGGAAATACAATTGTACTCATTTTATCACCTTATGTTTATTTCGGTTTTCATTTCTTTATTGATTTTTTCTGAGAATTTTGCCAGGAAATGTGCCGTCCATGTAAGTAATCCGGGATTAAACTGGAAACTATCCTCAACAATAACATCTTCAAGGAGATGTCTCTTCATTTCATAACATAGTCCATACTGGATATCTACCAGGATCGACAGGAGGGTCGAGATGTCACCATCGGGGAAGTTGGATAACCTATACACTTCCTTTGCAAGTTGTACGCACTCCTGATAGACATCTGCTATTTCATTTGCCAATTCCCGATAGACTTTCTCCGGGACATCCGCCTGCCGTAATTTCACCCGTAATGCTTCCTTGAGAGCTTCATAGTCCGAGGACATTTCCTCACGGCTTATGGATATTTCTTCCACTTCTTCGCCTGTGTCTTTATTCTCTTCCAATATGTCTTCTAAATCAACATTCTCCGGTTCTTCCAGTGCCTCGGGCTCCGGCTCCTCCTCATATTCATCTTCGCCCAGGAACTTTTCACCTTCCAGTACCTCCTCGAGTGTCCTGATAAGGGTGTCGAGCGGACCATGGAGGTTCTGCGTGTTGAATAATAGGCGTTTTGAACTTTCCCTGATATATAGAATAAACTTGAGATATTCACCCCAGTCTCCATCGTCGGCGGAAAGGAATTTCTCAACATATCCCATATAATCCATGGTGAGTATGGACATTTGCCCTATGTAAAAGGAGGGCTTGATCAGAGCCAGCATATTGACCCGGGATGAGGCAAGCTTCTTATAGACATCATTGGTAATATCACTGGCAGTGGTTTTTTGCTTCAGTTTTATAATTACATCATTCCAGAAAGACATTTTTTCTCTTCCTTTCAATTAGAATAACAATTCGACGAGTCTTGATCGCAATTCCTCGCCCTTGAGTCCATCGTTTCTTATAGTGCGAATCTTCTCGGCAAGTTTCGGGCGATCAAGCTCATATTCCAACCAGTTGGCAAAATCTCCCTTGGACAAATGGAACGCCAAGGACGCGGGATCTATAAAGTGAATGGAGTCAACAAACTCCTTGTAACTCCTTGCCCTTATGCCCAGGTATTTACCGGGAATCCAGAAATGGAAAGCACGATCTACGGCAAGATATATTTGCTTCTTGGGATCCTTCACCTTTTCTTTGACTTTTTCAAGCCTCTCATGCTCCCCAACTATTTTTACATCAACTGTTTCAGGTTTGTCTTCTTTCAATCGCTCGATTGTCTGACTGAATTTTTTCAGTAGTTCCCAGGCCTCTTCTTTCGAAGCGGCTTCGGTGTAAACATGAAAGAGAGGCGCAGAAGGATCCGGGAGCATGAGAACCCACGCCTGGTCAAAGAATATCTTCAAACCTTCTATCACTTCCATAGGCTTATCCTCATGCACTTCAATCATACGGCGCATTATCTTGCCCTTTTCCTGCCAGGTGCAGCCAACAGTATCATGTGCCATATAAAAAGCGGGAACCTCGCTGAAAATCTCGGATAACTTCCTTTTTTCCCTTGCCATAAATTCAAGCATTTTGGCGAATGCAAACATCGCATCAAATGAGGGATGAAAACGAGGGAATATGAAGGAACCGTTAGAGTGGGCGGCAAAGACGATCTTCTGCTCGCCGAGATTTGACGTGTGCATCAGAGACCTGCCATCACTCTTTGTTGTGATAACCTTGCCTCCGTGTCTGTGCGCTATCTCTTCTATGACAGAAGGAGCGGTGACGGGCACGACGACCATTCCCTGATCAGAGTGCTTCAGGACAAGATGAGTGAACAGGGCGAGAAGCCTGTTGTCCGAAATTATATCACCCTTGTCATCGACTATTACAATCTTCTCACAATCCATATCTATCCGTACACCAAGATCAGCATTTAAAGTGAGGACAATATTCTTGAGGCTTGTTAGTTCTTCTTCAACTCTTGATATTGATTCCGAGGCTTTCTCCGCGTCCAGATATGCGTTAATTGAAATAGTCTCACATCCCATTTTTCCCAGGATATGTGGCAGAACAAGTGATGCGATTCCATAACTATAATTCAGAACAACCTTGAGCCTTGCTTTTTTGATGAGATCCTGATCCAGATTTTTAAAGAATCCCTCGTTATACTGATCAATAATTCTCCCGGGAAATTCAATCGTGCCGACTTCGTCCATCGAAGTTCTTCGAAAGTCTTCCCTGAAGAAAATATTTTCCAATTTCCTCTCGACCGATTTGTTTATATTAATTCCATTATCATCAAAGAACTCGATAAGAACATTCCGCGGATCCCAAGGATCTATTCTGGCATGAATTCCGCCCTTTGCACCGGTGTTTTTAACGACATACCTACTCACGGGAGCAGGATTGACACGGAGATCATAGCAATTAACACCCACTGAAATTAACCCGCATATAATCGAGCGGTTGAGCATGCGTGCAGCAGGGTGGGAATCACGGCTGGTTATTGCGGCTGAGCCTTTTGCAAGGTAAGCTCCATATGCCGCCCCGAGCTTCATGGCAAATTCCGGTGTTATCTCGATATTGGCTAATCCTGATATCCCGTCAACGCCAAATAGTGAACCGGGCCATCTGCCTCCCCAGATAAGGCTCATATTTACAGTTGCGCCGGCTTCGATGTTCTTGTTCGGCCATACCTTGACCTGTGGTTGTACAACCGCCCCGGAATCTATGAACACCTTGTCTCCAAGAACTACACCTTCGTTGATTACAACATTATTCTTTATCGTACTCTGGCGGCATACTATTCCTCCGGACATCCTGCTGTTCTTTCCAAGATAAACATTATTCCAGAGAGTTGACATGTGAACAACTGCTCCCTCCTCGACTATGCAGTTGTCGCCGATTATGGTGTATTCATCCACATGAGCGTTTGCCTTGATCCGGCAGTTTCTGCCTATTATGGCAGGGCCGCCGATGTTGGCGGAAGGATGAATCTCACTACCTTCTCCGAGCCAGACATTCCTTCTGATTTTTTCACCGGGAATCTTTACATCCACTTTACTCTGCATTATATCAGACTGGGCGTTTCTGTATTGCTGAAGGTTGCCGATATCGCACCAGTAACCGGTTGTAATACAGCCGTATATGGATTTTTCTTCCTCCAGGAGTTTGGGAAATATATCCTTGCTCCAATCATAATTTTTGCCTCTTACCATATAATCTAAAACTTCAGGCTCGAGGATATATATCCCGGTATTGATTGTATCGCTGAAAACCTCTCCCCAGGAAGGCTTTTCAAGAAACCTGCGTATCGCTCCATTTTCTTCCGTTATAACAACGCCAAATTCCAGCGGATTATCAACTCTTGTAAGTGTAAGAGTGGCAAGAGATTTCTTCTCATTATGGAAGTCAATAATTCCCTTGAGATTGAAATCAGTGAGAGCATCTCCGCTGACGATAACAAAAGTTTCATCAAGGAAATCGTCCAGGAGTTTAACCGCTCCCGCCGTTCCAAGTGGCTCTTCTTCAACGGAATAGTGAAGTTGAACTCCCCAATCGGAGCCGTCTCCGAAATAGCTCACAATTTCATCGGCCAGATAGTGAAGTGTCGCTGCAATCTGGGTAATACCATTCTTCTTAAGAAGCTCGATGATATATTCCATTACAGGCTTGTTGCATAAAGGTACCAAAGGCTTAGGCTTGTTACAGGTAAGTGGTCTCAGCCTGGAACCTTCTCCTCCCGCCATTACTACTGCCTTCATTTTTCATTAACCCCCTTGATAAAATAAATTATTAAAGGCTCCTCAAAACAAGACCAGGGATAGGAGCCAGCAAAGTAAATAAAATTAAAATCATTGAAATATCACCTTGTATATTTCAATTTCTGCTTCCAAAATCCTCCGGATCATGGTTCGTGATAAAAAAAAGATTGTACCCATTAAGACTAACCGCAGCAAGAGAGGCTCCCAGCCTCGATTCTAATGGCAGTCCGCCTCGATATTCGTGGTAAGATGCTACTCCCATAAAGGAGGTTTTAATGTTTTAAAGATTGATATTTAAAGTGTAATTATTCAGACCGCCCCACTATTTGGGTAGAGGCTGGTCTCCCGACCAGCCTGGAAACGGCATAAAATAGGGGTTGGGAAACCCCTACAGAATGGGTCTGAATACATACTTTAAATTGTGTCCCTTATTGATGAAAGCCTTAGTGCGAATTTCTCTGCCGATTCCTCGTTGCCGATTATTTCAAAGTCAAAAAGAAATCCCCCATTTTCTTCGACAATTTTCATGAGATGTTTTAGAGAAGTTGATGCTCTATTAACTTTCTTTGTAACGAAGACTGCAATTTGCTTTCCTCCGATAAAGGGGCTGTTATTGATAAATTCTTCAAATTCCATCGGAATTCCACCGCTCCGGGATGTTTGCCCAAGTCCAATAATTATCAGTTTTGAGGAGGAGAACAGTCCGGAATGAAATGTGTCAGTTTTTTCCGCCTCTTTGATTTCGAAAAGATCAACATCAAATCCCTCGTCCCTGAGGGCTTTTCCCATTGTTTTTACGATGTTGGTGATTTCCTTATTATAGGCAATTGCAAGTTTCACAAACTTGTTATTTGTTGATTTTGATTTAATTCCTTTGAGGAAGGAGATTAAATATGTTAGTTTAACTTTTATGATATGGTTAAGTTATTTGTAAGAAAGGGGACATGATAATGGTAGCATTAGTAGTAACAGGTAAATTTAAGAATCCTGAAATGATGGAAAAGGCAATAGGAATGGAAGGTCATTTTGTCTCACATGGCAAAAAACTCCTGGAGAAGTTCCATTGCAAGGGTGGGGTTCTATTGACTCACCCCGACGGAAAGTTCAGTGATATCAGCTTCTGGGACAATGAAGAAGATGCAAAGAAAATAATGGAAAATTCCATTGTCAAGGAAATGATGAAAATGAGTAAGGTATTACTTGACGGGGAAATGAAAGTTGATTATGCAGATGTAAGCATTAGTCTGGGTATATAACCGGCAAGTGGTACCTATAGATATTCCCGGATTGTTATAAAATTAATCGGGAGCTTTAAAAAAATAAGGCTCCTTTTTTATTGACTGTATCAATTCATTTGATTCCGCTTTGTGGGCTTCGAATACTCTATGGCCAATGGATATCTATAATTCAACTTTTTTTACGGTTGGGATCTTTCCTCCGAAGAACCTGCTCCCCATTTTCTGAAATTCCTCAGGATCTCCGCTCACAAAAAATTCATGAAGAGAGTTTTCGTTATTCGACAGCATTTCTCTTTCTTCAAGACTTTTCTTTAAATGTTCCGCCACCGCTTTGGCGGGATCGATTATTTTTATCCCGTGATTCATAATTTTATTTATAGTGGGTATTAAGTAGGGATAATGGGTACAACCTAATATGAGCGTATCAATTTTGGAATCAATAAGAGGCTTCAGATCCTGTCTTACAATCTCCTCAACTTCCTCTCCGGAGACATTTCCTGCCTCTATAAGTGGAACCCATCGTTTGCATGGGCTTTGAAATACCATTGTACCGTTCAGGGATATGTTTTTAATAGTTCTTTTATACGCTCCGTTTTTCACGGTCAATGGGTTTGCGACTACACCTATTCTTTCATTTTTGGAAGTTTCAAGCGCCATCCTTGATGCGAACTCAATCACTCCCAGCGTCGGAATATTTAATCTCCCGTTCAGTCGGGGAAGCACTATTGCCGACGATGTATTACATGCCATAACAAGGGCTTTTATTCCCTTGGTACAAAAAAAATCTATTATATTGTGAACATATTTAATTATTTGTGTCTCGGTCTTGTCCCCATAAGGAACGTGTGCCGTGTCGCCAAAATATATGATTTTCTCTTCCGGTAAAGTTTTTGATATGGCGTTAGCTACGGTGAGCCCGCCTACACCGGAATCGAAAACTCCGATTCCCTTGTTTCTATTCATTATGAAACCGCCTTGAAAAATAATCTCTCCAATCCTCTGCGACGGATAGTAGTAATTTAATCACATTTTAACGGAATCCTTCGCGTGAATCAATCGAACTAAGGACATATATGATTACAATTTAGTAACAATTTGGCAACAAATTCATTGGAGGTTTATTGTGGATTTTGAAGAATAAAAGATAGGTTACATTTTATCATGGTTTTTTTGAATGGTTGTTATTAAATATTCAGAGGAATCCTTGCAGGTAAAATAGAAATATGTATAAAATTTGAAAAACCACTGAAAGAGGGTTGCGGATATATGAAGAAACCAAAAAATCCACTGGAAATGATAAAGTTTCCGGAAATTATATCAAAGATTGGTTCTCCGTTCGGACTTGGTATGGCTGGCGTAGAAAAGGATTTTTTTGACTCCGGTTTTGAGATCAGGATAATAAGCGGAATGGATCAGGGCAATACTTACCCGTTGAATTCAAAGGAAATTACACTGGGAAGGAAAGAATCTCCTGACGAGGTGTTGAAAAATCATATCTTGTTTGTTGATTCTTCAGTTTCAAGAGTTCATGCAGTTCTCCGGTGGGATTTGGATCTCGAGAAATATGTAATTTATCATCTTTCCAAGGAAAACCCCACACTTGTAAACGGCCGTGCCGTAAAGAAATCTCTTTTAAATCCCAATTACAGGGTGCAGGTGGGGGAATTATCTTTTGAAGTTGTTTCAATCAAGGAAAAACGAAGAAGAGAATCTACTGTACTCTGGCAAAAATTCAAGGCAGGCGATGAGAGGGGAGAAAAGGAAGTTGACTCGGGTTATAAGCTCATAGTTGTGGAAGGACCCGACAAAGGAGAATCCTTTGATCTTGACAAGAACCTCATGATCATCGGCAGGCGAAAGGGAGCCGGTGATATAAGAGATACTTACGGGATTCTTCTGTCGGATTCTGATTTACCCGACGAACTTGCGCTTCTTGTCTGGAATGAGAATGAGGGAAAATATAATATATTCCAGTCGGAGGATTCGCAGGTTGCCATAAAACTGTTCAGGGTTATGGAAACGGCCGAGGGTTCCCGGATTGTTGGCAGAGAATTCCAGAATATATTGGAAGATAAGGACTCAATAATGGCCGGTCAGACGGTGATGGTGGTTCATAAAGCAACGGAAGCTGAGACGCCTGATGCTAAGGTTGATATTGAAAAGGAGCTCAAGATCGAATCTCTTGCCGGCATGGGAGGAATGGGACTTACCGCCCCGGGATCTTTCAGAATTGATTTTGTATTTGAGGTTCTCGACGGTCCCGGCAAGGGCCAGAAAATATCGCTTCTATCCGATGAGATGAACGAGGGGAAAATCATAACTTTTGGAAAAAGTGGAGATACGAGGCAAAATGATATTGAACTTGAGGATGAAACCATCGACAACACACAGGGTTATCTTGAATTCTCTGAAGGAAACCTATATCTTATCAATGAGATAGGGCAGTCCCAGGTGAAGGTAAACAAATATGTAATAAATGAGAATGAGAAGATTGTCTTAAACAGTGGAGACCATATCCGGATAGGAGACACAATCCTTGGGTTTACCGACAACAGGGTACTTGCGGCGTTAAGAAATTATTCACTGGTGGTTATTGCCGGCGAGGAAGATGATAAATCAAAACGATTTACCCTTACCAGAACCGCCGCATTCATAGGCAGAGGATCAGCCTGTGATGTGAGGGTCCTGGACCCAGAGATCTCAAGATTACATGCAGTTTTCACATTTAAATCGGGACGCTTTCACCTTGAGCATAAATCAAATATTAATCCCACATTTGTAAACGGTGTTTCACTTAAAAAAGGACAGGATAGGATTGTATTTCCCGGTGATAAAATATATCTTTCAGGGAAGACCATCCTTCAACTGATCAGGGCCAACGGTTAGGCTATATTGCTTTTTTCAGGAAGAGTGATAATAATGAAATGTCGAAAAAAATCGCGGGCTATTGTTCGTCAAGCTATCAAAGTAAGAAACAGGGATGAACAAAAGAGAAAGTTCAATAGAAAACTTCATGAGAAAATGAAAAGTGAAGATGAAAAAGCCCGCAAGTCGGAATTGGTTACAGTATTGTTATAATCCGGCTTGAATATTTATAAATTGTGTGTTTGAACAGCCCAATAAAATGGGTGAGGATTTGATTTTGAAAAATTTAATATTTGAAAACAAGCAAATAGAGGAGACACTAATAAGGGATATTCCGTTTCTAAATGATATCCCGGTGGAAGCAAAGGATCTCCTTGTGTCAAGATCCCAATCTGTAAAATTTTCACCTAAACAAATTATTTATTATCAGGAAGATCCAAATAACAACTTCTACATTATACTCAAGGGACAGGCGAAAATCAGTAAATACAACGCCGAAGGAAAGGAAATAACCGTTGAAATTCTTGGAAAGGGAGACATGTTCGGATATGCTTCCCTTATAGAGAATAAATGCTCGGAATCTACAGTTACAACATTAACAAGTTCTATAATGTTGATTTTAAATGGGAGGGACTTTTTATCACTGCTAAGTGATTTTCCTACAGTAATTCATTTTATACTTAAAAATGCATGCCTTCGATTGAGAAATGCTTACCAGCATATAGAAAATATTTCATCTACAAATGTTCAAAAAAGAGTTATCAGGATCCTGCTGGAGTTGGGCAGGCAAGAAGGAGAATATGAAGGCAGGAAACTTGTCTATAATACAAAACTGACTCACCAGGAACTTGCAAACCTTGCGGGAACATCAAGAGAGACCGTTACCAGAATACTCACTTTTCTCAAGAAAAACGGCTATATAACTGTAGCTAGATCGAGGATTACAATACTGGCGGAAGATAAGATGGAAGACATACTGAGTAAATAGTAAATAGAAATATAAATGTTATTTATGTGATTGTAGAAAATATATCATTTATGGGTAGATGTCGTTAAACTTTTATCTTATGATATTTTTGACTTATGAGTAATGTTAATAATATAAATAAAATGTTATAATAAATGGAAGATATATAAACAAAGGTCTGTTTTGGATGTCTGCCAAAATATGCATTTCTTACAAAAAGTAAAAGGAAGTGAGTTGATGGAAAACTGTCTGATGACCTTAATGGTCGGTGGTGAAGGTGAAGGTGAAGATGGCAGAGGAATTAGACCAAATCTCTTCTTGTTCTTTTGCGGTGGCAAAGAACCGCGCTGGATCAGGAAAGACCTGGGATTACAAGAAAAAGACAAAGACGAGAGCGACAAAACTATAATTGCAGATGTGATTCATTATCCGCATAACGACCAGATGCCTTACGTTTTAACTGACTTATTACTGAGATTTTGCCCGCAGATAAGTGCTTCATATGACAAAATAAGAGAGCTTTTCGACAAAATTGAGTCCTCAACTTCGATGTCGATTGACGATTATTTTCAGAATTACAAGGGAATGAAACATCACAAAGAATCCAGAAGAATTTTGGCACTTTGCAGAGAAACATTTGAAGACTCAAAAATACTTTCCAAGATTGTAATGCATGTACTTATTGGTGGGCCTAAAATTCAGATTGTTGATAACCTGAAAAGAATGAATGCTCCCTTCGAATTGGGAATAACTGAAAAATATAGATTAAAAGGAAAAGGTGGCATAGAAGAAGTATTATAATTAACAATAACAAGAATGGTGGAAAATTTTTGTTGTAATGTTATTATAAAGAGAGTGATGAGATAGAAAAACCCGATAATTTATCCGTAAATTTAATCGGGTTTTTTTTATAAATTAATGAGTAAGTTAAAAAAAGAATTCAAATTGATTGACGTCTTTGCCATTTCAACCGGGGCGATGATCAGCTCAGGCTTATTTGTGCTTCCCGGCATGGCGTATTCCGTAGCAGGGCCTGCAATGATATTGGCATATCTTGTAGCGGGATTAATGTATATCCCTGCAATGCTCAGTTATGCCGAGCTTTCAACGGCAATGCCGCGCTCCGGAGGCAGCTACTTTTTCGTGGATAGAAGCATGGGACCGATCCCCGGAACAATTGGCGGGATGTCTGAGTGGTTATCCCTTATTTTGAAAAGCTCATTTGCACTAATTGGAATTGGCGCATTTGCCACAATATTCTTTCCCGGAATGGCGGAGATACACATTAAGCTTATTGCAACAGCTTTTTGTGTGTTTTTTGTGATACTCAATATCCATGGCGTAAAAGAGGCAGGCAAGTTACAAGTTGCCCTTGTTATAGGACTTATCGTTATTCTTGTCCTGTATGTAGTTGAGGGATTCTCTAAGCTGGACCCAATGAATTTCTCTCCGTTCATGCCCCAGGGCAAACTCTCAATCCTTTCAGCCGCAGGACTGGTGTATATTTCATTTGCAGGACTTACCAAAGTTGTGAATATGGGTGAGGAGATAAAAAACCCGGGACGAAATATTCCTCTGGGCATGGCATTGGCATTTATAACGGTTATTATAATATATGTATTAGTTACCATTGTAACTGTGGGAATTGTGCCCGGCAGCGAGTTGTCAGGTAATCTTGCCCCCCTTGCTCTGGGAGGCAAAAAAATGATGGGAACTTTCGGAGAGATCCTCATCACGGTTGCCGCCCTGTTTGCATTTGCAACAACAGCAAACGCAGGCATTATGGCCGCTTCAAGGACGCCGGTCTCTATGAGCAGGGACGGCCATTTACCCACGTTTTTACACAAAATCCATCCAAAATATCACACTCCCCGTAATGCAATACTTCTTACCGGGACAATCATGATAGCATTTATACTTCTACTGGATATCCGGACATTTGTAAAAACAGCTTCAGTCGTCATGCTCATTCTTCTTACAATGATATGTATTGCTGTTATCGTGATGAGAGAGAGTAAACTCTATAATTATAAGCCCATATTTCGCTCACCCTTTTATCCGTATGTTCAGATAATAGGAATCCTCGCGTATTCTTACCTTCTTCTCACAATCGGTGTGAAGCCGCTGGTAATGACGGCAATTCTTTTATTCGCAGGCTTTATCTGGTACTGGATTTATGCCAGGATCCGGATAAACAGGGAATCCGCCCTTGTACACGTGATAGAAAGGTTCATGGATACAAAGTATGACAGAGACCTGGCTCAGGAAAAGCTCGCCACGGAATTGAAAGAAATCGTCAAGGAGCGAGACGAGGTGGTAGAAGATCTGCTTGACAGGCTTGTGACAAATGCAACGGCCATTGAGCTTGAAGATGGTATTACGAGAGATGAATTCTTCAAACTTGTATCGGAGCAATTCGCCGATAGATACCAGATTGAAGCTCGGGAGTTATTTGAACATCTGCAAAAAAGAGAAGCGGAGTCAACATCCGAGATTTTACCGGGACTTGCCATTCCTCATATTATTATCGACGGGAAATGTGAATTTTCATTGCTAATGGCTCGAAGTAAGGAAGGAATTGATTTCTCACCGGGAATGAAACCCGCACATGCCATATTTGTCTTTATCGGGACAAAGGAAATGAGGTCCCTGTATCTCAGATCCCTTGTTGCGATAACTGAAATTGCTCAGCAAAAGGATTTCGAAGAATTCTGGAGGAACGCAAGAGATGAGGAGGAGCTTCGTAATATTATATTAATGGGAGAGAGAAAGAGGGTCCACATGATAAACTGCCTGCATTGCCCCGAGGACGCTCTTTTTGAAGAAAAGAAATACTGCCCCATATACTATGATGAAGAAGGAAAGGTCAATAGAGGGAAAGGGGAAACGGGAAGTTGATTTGTAGGAGGGACGTCCCCGTCCCGATAAATGGAAAATGGAAAATGGATGTTGGAAAATGGATGACGGATAACGGCTCTCGTTTCCCACGTCCCGGCTAACCGCACTTGGAATAGCCACAGTGTTGGCATACGGAGCATGCTCCCACGAGAATCGTGCCCTGACCGCATTCATGACATACTATTTCTTTAACTTCAGTCATCATGGGTATATCGAGGGTCTCACCTTCATCGTCCGTCCCGGTATTCCCATTTTCAACATCTGTTTTTACACAGACAGACTTTGTTGCCTCATCCGACTCAATATCATCATCCTGCCCGGAGGTCGAATCTCCCATGACTATTACCTGTCCCTCTCTGCTTCCGTCCCTATAGACGGTAATTCCCTTGAGGTTGTTTCTATGGGCCATCATGTAGATATGACCAACATCTTCTTTTGTAGCGTTCGCGGGTAGGTTTATTGTCTTTGATACACTCATATCAACATGCTTTTGAAATGACGCCTGGATTAGGACATGCCTTTCCCCGGCAATATCATGCGACGTTACAAACAACTTTCTTATATGTTCCGGTATTTCATCAAAATTTTGTATAGTCCCGGTTCTTGCAAGTTTAATCACTAGGTCTTTCGAATAAAACCCTTCTTTTTTTGCCATCTCTTCAAAGGTGGGGTGAATCTGTAAAAGCTTTTTGTCTCCAAGAACATTTCTCTCGAAGCATACACCGAAAAGAGGCTCAATACCCGGGGAGCACCCTGCAATTATCGAGAGAGTGCCTGTGGGAGCGATACTTGTGATTGTTGCATTCCTTATGGTTGTAGCAGGGAAGAAGGTGGATTTTCCCCAGTTCGGGAAGCAACCCCTCTCTTTTGCCAATTCATTTGAAGCTTTTCTGCCCTCTTTCGAAATAAATTCCATTACCCTGTCCGCTATTTTGAGGGCAAATTCATCTTTATATGAGATTCCCAGGAGTATAAGCATGTCGGCAAATCCCATAATCCCGAGA
The DNA here is from genome assembly GCA_021107945.1 of Vulcanimicrobiota bacterium. Classification (GTDB taxonomy): domain Bacteria; phylum Vulcanimicrobiota; class JAJTBE01; order JAJTBE01; family JAJTBE01; genus JAIORV01. The sequence goes on from JAIORV010000162.1 coordinate 42,942, forward strand.
CCAATTTTACGGTTCCCTCTGGTTTTTTGCTTTATTTTCGGGATTTGCGGTACATATTCATTGACATCAATGACGTTATCAAGGAAACGCACGGCGAGCTTTACTGTTTGAGCGAGATGAGCGTAATCAATTGAACGGTTCTTTACAAATCTGCTGAGATTTATGGACCCCAGGTTGCAGGCCTCGAAAGGCAGAAGGCAAGCTTCGCCGCATGGATTTGTTGATTCAATCCTCCCCAGCTTTGGTGTCGGATTGTCAGAGTTTATCCTGTCAAGAAACAGTATGCCGGGCTCTGCATTCTTCCAGGCATTGGTTACTATTTTATCCCAGACGGTGCTGGCTTTGAGAGAGTCTGATTTCTTTCCTGAGCGGGGATTGTAAAGATCATAATCGGAATTGTTTTTCAGGGCGTCCATAAACTCGTCGGTAATTGCCACTGATATGTTGAAATTATAGAAATCTCCCTCCGAGAGCTTGGCATCGATAAAATCCAATATATCCGGGTGATCAATTCGCAATACCCCCATATTTGCTCCCCTGCGGCGACCTCCCTGTTTCACGGTTTCTGTTGCCTGGTTGAAGACCCTCATAAATGAAATGGGACCGCTCGATACGCCGTTTGTGGTCCTGACGCGATCACCTGCGGGACGTAACCTTGAAAAGCTATATCCCACACCTCCACCGCTTTTTTGTATGAGAGCCGCTTGTTTTACAGCATCGAATATCTCGGGCATCGAGTCCCCCACAGGTAAAACAAAGCAGGCGGAAAGTTGACCCTCATCTCTTCCGGCATTCATCAGGGTGGGAGAATTGGGGAGAAAGACCAGGTTGACCATCATATCATAAAACTTCTGGGCATATTCTTCCATTTTATTACGATCTCCATATTGGAGCTCCGCAATTGAAACGGTGCTTGCCACCCGGTGGAACATCTCCCGGGGGGTTTCAACCACTTCATTTTTGAGATTCTTTTTTAAATACCTTGCCCGAAGTACTGTTATGGCATTGTCCGTAAGCTCGGGTTCTTTATTCGACTTTATCGGATTAATTTCATCAAATAAGAGGGGTAATTCCAAATCGTAACTTCCCATGGCTTGAATCAATTCTCCTTTTTATATCTATTTATATCTATTTGTAGCAAAGACCACAGAGCCCCCATTTTATTCACATTCTTTGCGTTAAAACCAACCCTTATTCATCCTCCGGGCTCCGATTCCACTGCAGATCGTAAAGAATACAGGTTGTTGAGTTGGTCCGACATCTAAACCCGGGGCGAGGGATCTTATATAATTTCCATTCTCTATATATAATTTCCTACCTTGAGTTTGAAGCTTTTTTGTCCTGAATCCATCGAACCCTCTCTATCTCTATCAATAATTCATTTGAAATTTTTTCATGACCATAGACGGTCGGATGCATATCATCTAAAAATAGTGGATCCGCCGGTAAATCATGCCACTTTCGAAGGAGATCCAGGAATATCCCGCCTTTTTCCTCCGTGACTTCCTTCATTATCTTTCTGTATTGATATAACTCAGTATCTTCTTCTTCAATGAGAATATCTTTGTTATCATCGACAATGTCATTCTCTGAATCCTCAAATTCTTCCGCTTTCCTGGGCATTGATATCACCAGGATTTTCATACCCCTGTCGTTTGCAATATCCATTATCGAATTGAGATTCTCCCTGAAATCCACGGCGCTAACCCTGTGAACTCCGCGGTCTTCGGGAACCGACTCGTAAAGATGTGGTTTCTTCCTGTATTTCGCATTCAGGATCTCCCTGCGAAGGCACATATATATATTGCTTCTATAGAATAATCTCAATAATGGCTGGATGTATCCCTGCGATGCCCTGTTTTTATCCTCGTCCCAGTCGAAGTCAGGATCGTTGTTGTGAGATATTATTATTGCATCCGGGTCGAATCCGACTCCCTTCCCGCGAAAAAAAATCAGCGTGGAAAACGTTGTGTAACCGGGAACAGCGGCATTTATTACCTCGATTTTTCTTTCCCTGTATTTCCTGCCGAGCTTTTCCCCCAGAACATTTGCAAAAACCTCGTTCTGGTTGACGCCGTATCCGAATGCCGACGAGTCACCAAGAATCATAATCCTGAATGTGTCGGCGGGTTTCTTTTTACTTACCTCGTCCCCTCTGAACCCATGTCCGTTGACTTTCAACTTGCAAGTAAATCCTCCCACATCAGTCGTCCCCTCATGACCCGGAAAAAGCTCCCATAAATACGCGGGGTGAGGGCGATGTAAAGGGGGATGCTTGCGGACATGCGCTCCCATAGCATATTCCATTGAGCCGACAATAAGTAAAATCCAAATAACAACATAAACCGACTTCTTCCATCCCCTCCATCTGAATGCAAAAAGAGAATCAGTAAGCAAGTAAACAAACACCGCAATAAGAAGTACAATCAATCCCACTTTTTCAGTACCCCTGGGGGGGTAATTTACATTCTCGGAATAATACGGGTTTACCGACGGAGCGGCTCTTTGGGGAGCGATTCCCGACCCGATTATGAGGATAATAACAACAGCGGCCAAAATACCGAATATTATTGCAAATATAAGGTATGGACGGGATATGGATCTATTATCTTTTTTTATTTCCTGATTTTTCATTGATTTGTATTTATTCACCGCAAAGACCACAAAGAATTTTTGTAGGAGGGGTTTCCTAACCCCGATAAACCCTTTGCGTCCTTTGCTTCTTTGCGGTTAATTTTAATCATCCAAATATTTACCCACATAATATAGAGAAGAGCTGAATAAATTCTCTGCGGACTCCGCGATCTCCGCGGTTAATAATTACCCCGAATAAAACCCCAGCGCAGCTATCGTGACATTTGAAAATCCCATTGGATCCACACACTGGCGATACTCGAGCAGTCTGCCGTAATCGGCATCCATACATTTCATCATTGTATAGAGAGGTGAAAGTCCGCATACCCGCCTTTTCTCCTGGTCTTTTATCACATCGGCGAAGAAACCGTCGGCGTCCATTTTTTCTACAAGTCCAATGCTTTTAAGCTCATCTTCTTCCAAAGACTTCATCTGTGTCAGGGTGGGAGCTATGAGATCGCCGAATGCAAGCCCGACATGGGCAAAATCAATTCCTGAAATAAACGCAGGCTTATATCCGCCGGACTTGATTGTCTTTTTCATGGCAGATATAAATTCCCTCACCTTTGGCTCATCCATGGGATTTATACCTTTTATACCGAAATCGTCGAATGAATGAACAAGAACCGGCACTATCCTTATGTCCCTGTCAGGGAATATGTATTTCAACATAACTGCCTGGAACTCGATTGAATGCTCGGTTCTGTGGAGATATTCGTCCTGGTGATAGTCGGTTTTGCAGTAGCTTGTTAATTTGTCAATGAAGTCCTTGTCTGTTGGAATGTCACCCAATGGAGTCTTGAATGTCTTTTTTGTAAGTGCAATCAGGTTGTCAGCGGAATGATGGGATGTTCCAAATATGATAAAAAGATTGGCGTCCGATTTTTTTAACTCCCTGTATGCAAACCCGTATGTTCTGTTGCCCCGTTGGAAGTCGATATGGGGCGCGGCAATCCCGACAGGAATATCGTCAGGGTGTTCATCTTCCGGGAGGTCAATAAAAAAATCGCTCAATTCTTCTCGAAGCTCTTCAGGATTGTCCGAGTACCCTTTTCCCGCAAGAGATGCTTCTCTGTAATCCTGCTTCCCAAACTCATCATTTAAAAATTCCATGTATTTGCGGTATCTGTCATTTTCAAGGAGCAGGGCGGCATCGAGCTCGGCCATGATAGACCTGATTTTATCGGAGAATATGAGTCTTCCGAATTTGCGGTTATATTCCACCTGGATTTCAGAAGTTTTATGCTTGCCGTCAAATCGTGATATTATAAAGAAAACATCGGGCGGAACCATTAGCATCTTATCCGTGAGTGAGGCCGGATCCCTTATCAGGATCATGTCCATATTCTGGAAATTTATAGGAACAGCTTCAATATGCCTTATGAGGGGATATTCCTCCTCATGTTTAAGAGTTCTTTTTTCAATATCGGGATCTTTCAAATCGATATCTCCTTCAAAAGGGAAATGGGATGATTTCTTACACCACGAAGCCACGGAGTTCACGAAGGAAATATCCAGTTTATTATATTAAAAACTCCGTGTTCTCCGTGACTTCGTGGTAAATTCAAACCTGACTCATACCACTTCCAATCTTCATCTTCCATTTTCTACCCGGGTACATATCTCGCTTTCATATCGGGTTGATTCCCGTTGTGATTTACTTTGCTCTGCTCCATTATGGAAAAGAAATCAGCGTCATAAAACAGGCTGTCGCCATGTGCGGAGAAAAGCATATGTATTTTATAATTCAGGTTCCTGACAATTTCAATCGTACGGTTTATTGACTTGATTTTATCCCGGGGATCTACGAGATCATTACAATCACTAAGATCTCCCAGATACCAGTCCCCTGTTATTATCGCGCCCTTGAAGACAATCAGCAGGTCGCTATAGGAATGTTTGGGAGCATGAATGAGATAGACAGGCTCCCCGCCAATATCACCGGTAAAAAGCTCCCCGGAAAAAACCGTATCAAAAAACCTGTGTCCTCCCATAACCCAATTTTTGCCCCTGGCGCTTCGTAGGTTTCTAACGATGTAATAACTGAAAAACGGATCAGATAAGAATGACTCATGAGTCACAAATTTTGCCTGGGGAAAGGTTTCCCTGAATTTTGGCAGAGTGAAAGAGTGATCCCAGTGGGAATGACTGAGAAAACCGTATTTTGGGAACAGCCTGTTCTTATTGAGATACATCTTTGCTTTTTCATACGGCGGTTTTTCATTTTTCCTGAACGGCGGCATCTCAACTATTGCCGCCTCCCCGTTGTTTTCGAGAATCCAGCAGGCGTTTTTCAAATGCCCGTATCTTTTTAATATAGTAAAACCCTGGGCCGGTTTATTCATATTTTTTTCTCTCCAATCCCGCCGTGCGGGAAAATGTGAATACATGTATTTTTGCCACTCCCGCCTCAGACAGTGCCCTGGAGCACTCCGACACGGTGGCGCCGGTTGTTATTATATCATCGACAAGCAGGATTGTCCTGCCTTTAATCTCATCTGACCGCTCTACCTTGAAAGCTTTTTTCACATTCTCCCATCTCTGTTTCGAATTAAGCTTGTGCTGGGGTTCGATTTTTCTTGTATGGGACAGGCATTCAAGTACGGGGATTTCCGATGCTTGGGAAACAGCTTGAGCTAAAAGTTGTGAGGTGGAGTTATTTACTTTTGCATACGATTGCCTGTGAGATGGAACCGGTATAATATATTTTGCCGGAAAGAGGAATTCGTTCTCCCTGAAATATTCACATGCCCCTTTGAAAATGGCGGGAAATAAATCAATCTTGTTTTTAAATTTCAGTAAAGCCAAGGCCTCTTTCAATTTTCCATTATAATAAAAAGGGGACCGACAAAGAATATATCGGGGCTTATTAAGAATACAATCCTGGCAGATTTCCATTCCGGAATCTCTTAACGGATTCCCGCAAATTTTGCAAAGAGGTGGAAATATGGGATTAAATTCATTCAGGCATTTTCGGCAGATAGGTTCGCCGGTTTCGCTATCACATAGTCGGCAATGATTAGGAAAAATTAGTTCAAGAAGGTTGTCGAACAATCCCACCACGGTTATCTCTTTTTTCCTCTTTCCTGCCATTTCGCTCTGAATGTTATCAGAAAAGACATGAGAATAAGCTTCAGGTCAAGGAAAAGATTGTATTTTTTAACATAAAGCAGGTCATATTTCAACTTGTTTTTCGGAGGTGTATTGTACCTGCCATAAACCTGGGCAAGTCCTGTAAGACCCGGGCGAACGATATGACGACTGTGGTAATGGGGAATCCTGTCTGCATAGTCGGAATCCACCAGCACCACTCGCTGTGGGCGCGGTCCTACAAAGCTCATATCACCCGCTAATATGTTTATAAGCTGTGGAAGCTCGTCCATGGCAGTCTTGCGAAGGAACCATCCCACCCTGGTGATCCTATTGTCTTTTTGGCTTGCAAGGATCGGACCTGAGTCCTTTTCCGCATTGTGAACCATAGAGCGGAATTTCCATTGCCTGAAGGTCCTGCCTTTTTTCGAATAACATATTTTGTGAAAGAAAATGGGTCCCCCTGATTCCAGTTTGATCAGGATTGAAATAATAACCCACATCGGAGCGGATATTATTAGTCCGAAAAGAGCAAGGAAAACATCAATAACTCTCTTTAGATAATCATAGATTCCTGTTATCCTGCGTGACTTGAAGGGAATATCATAACTCCCCGCCTGCAGTCTGTAAATCGTCATATTAAAGGTACCGCCATATCAGAATGGTATTTTTATATATTTGACACATATTATACAGAAAAGTTCCTGTTTATGCAAATTAATTTCCGGATATTTATTCATCGCAAAGACCACAAAGATTTTAATCTTACCACGAAGCCAAGAAGGACACGAAGAAATGTATGGGACTCCATTCTTTGTTCTCCTATTCCACTTTCTCCGGTTTCGAAATCATATCGAAGTCAAGGAGAATATCTTCAAGCATTCCACCGAGAACAAGCTTTTTATAGTCGGGAGATCCTCTTAGAGAAGACGCTCTTGGGTACAAATTTCCTTTAATCCATACTTTTGCAAGCTCAAGAACCTCGCCGTTTATTTCCTTATAAGACAGGATTGTTGTCAATTCCGCCGGGCAAATCGGTGTTCTTGCAACCGCCGACAGGGCGACTCTCACCTTTCTTGAGACGACCTCGTCAGGATTCAGAACAAGAACCGATAGAGCACATGTTGCCAGATCCTGTCCTTTCACCCTGCTAGCTCTCCTGTATGCCGATTTTGTACCCGCCGGGAATAGCGGAAAAATGATTGATGTGAGTATCTCCCCTTCTTTCAAGTCAGTCTTTCCGGGTCCCAACAGGAATTTCTCAACCGGTATTGTCCTGTAACCGCCGGTTCCGAATATCTTTACCTCTGCATCATATATAAGGCTCGGGCTTCCTCCCTCAGCTCCCGGCGCTCCGTTGGCAAGGTTTCCACCAAGAGTAGCCCTGTTTCGTATGTCATAGCAGCCGAATGATGATGAAGCCTGTATCAGTGCTGGAAAATGCTTCTTGATCCGCTCATTCTCATTAATTTGTGTCCATGTCGCGGTTGCGCCTATTGAAAGGCCTTCCTCATCCCATGTTATCTCATCCAGTCCCGGGATCCCCTTGATATCAACCACTTTTTTCGGGCGGATTCTACCCCCTCTTATTTTCACAAAAAGATCCGTTCCCCCGGCAAGTACCCGGGAGTTTTTGTCCTCAAGCAGGATTTTTACCGCCGACTCAAGTGATTCAGGTTTAATATAGTCAAAATCAGTCATAATAATATTTATCCGCTCCTTTTTCAAGGTGATGGATATAGCCGGGTTTCTTACGGTATATAGAATATTTTTCGTTTGATATCAAATTCCCTTTTTTTGTGGATTATGGAAACATCGAATTTGCGAGGAATTGTTGTTGTTACTTATTGCCATAATAAACTCTGCGAGATCTGCATGAGCTTGTTGTTCCGCTGCAGCTTCAATGCATAATAATCAGATATATGGTATAATATTTCAGTCAAAATATTCTTTATGAGAATTGTTTTCTATAATTTGGGTGAAACGTGGATATTTGGCGCGTAGATAAAACAAAAACATGAAATTTTTAGAATCTGGAGGTTATAAGATGAAAAGATATGGATTTATCCTGCCGTTATTGCTTATGTTTATTGTGGGCGTTTTTTGTTCCTGCTCTGAACGACAGCCGCAAACCGGAACGGTATCAAAGGAAGAAGTTCAGAAAAAGGGTGTGGAGGCGTTGGAAACAACTTCCGCATATTTGAAAGAACAAAAAGATATTTATTTGGATGAGCTTGGTAAAAAGCTAGACGAGTATGACAAACAGATTGACGAGATAAAAAAACAGACCGAGTCACAGATGACAGATGACGAGAAAGAAAAGTTCCAGAAGAAAATGGAGGACCTGCAAAACAAACGAAAAGAGTTAGAGGATAAAATAGAAAAGCTCAAGGTCGCAGGCAAGGAAGCCTGGCAGGATTTAAAGCCCGGGATTGATGAGGCCGTTAAAGATCTTGATAAGTCCTACGATAAGGCGCTGAAGGAATTCCAGGATAATAATTAATCACCGCATTTAAAGATGGGGTTTGGGGAAGAGACTTTTTTGAAAAGTTTCTTCCCCTAATAAGCTATTGGGTTTCATCCAAAAACGGTATTGTTACCGAGGTATATACCGGGTCGTCATTAAACTCGCCTGTCGCCGGATGAAGCCATAATTCAAGGCGGTTGTCAGAGAAAGAATATACCAGGCTCTGAACCGTATATTTCCAGAAAATATCACCGTCATCATTGCCTCCCGCTCCGGGTTTGCTGTAACTCATTATTGTTTTAATGCCATCAACATTGTTCGTATCACCTTGCTGAGTGAGCATGCTTTTGAAATTGGCCCAACGCTCGGAATTAGATGGGAAATCGGTAAAATTATCAAAGTTGCCTTTTAATACAAAGGCGTTAACACATGCCATGGCATCGGTAATTCCCCATGTGATTCCAGGATTCAATTCCGAGTCCTCGACTCTCAAGGCTCGATTTCTATCAAAGTCGTTTTCCAGCACTTTTGCCACATTTTTATCGGCAATAAACATATTGTTATTATAGGCATAAATTCTTGACGGGTTTCCCAGGAACGCAGCCACTTCGTCCACGGTACTGGAGGTTTCAATTGCTTCTCGAATGTCAAGCATAACGGATCTTCTACCCACCGCAGAATAAGTTCCTCCTGTTGCGCTATACAGGTTAGACACAAAAATCCCGTCGCTGTTGATAGCTACGAGGTTTCCAATAATTCCCAGGTATCCAAATGATACTACCTGCTTGCTTCCTGTCTTTGAATAAATAACGGCATTTACGTATCCCACCTGTCCTCTTGTGCCGGGAAACCAATCGGTATTTCTTCCCACAATGGTTTGCCCGGTTACGGAGCGGTTCCCATAAACGGCAACATTGGAGCAGGAAGTAGTAGTGCATATATCGGGATTGAAATTAAGAATAAGGAATTCGTCTCTTGAAATTTTTCCGTCATTCAATACATTATTCGTTCCACCGCTGAGAACTGAGGCAAATCCTTCAATTTCATTCATGTATTGTGATTGTGCGCTTTTGGAGATTTCCAGAGCCCTCTCTATCAGGACCTCATAAGTTAAGTTGGGATCTTGTAGATATAGTCCTGCCACCATCTCTACGAGAACTGACTCCACTTCCTTTTCATAGTCCGGAAAGGCGGATAGAACTTTAGTTCCATATTCTTTGCCGATAGTATATCGATCACCGCTGGAATAATCAATATTAACTTCAAAATGTGTTGTTTTTGATGTTATGGTCACGTAATCATCTGAATCTTCCGAACCACCGGTACTGCAACTTATGGTAATAAGAAGAGTCAGGGAAAGAATAATTGCAAGAAAAAGTTTGAAATATTTGCTCATAAAAGCCTCCTCATCGTAAAATTTATATAATATATAGTGAAACAAATCACATAGAAATCCTTCTGTAAAAGAGTTTCTAAGAAACAGAGTTTACTAAAGTGGTCGGCATTGTGGGGACCATAAAACTTAATGACTCATAAAGAAATTCCAGATAACCTCACTTCCCTCAATATCCATATTCTGGGGATTATCAGGATTGGAGCTTGCAGGAAATAACGACGGCAAATTATGACCTCCGCCAACAACTTCATAAAGAATCACGTCATTTCCGTTATTGCTTCTGTAGGTTTTTGTAAGAATATGACTTTTGTCCTTTTTGTTGATATCGGGCAAATTTTTCACTTCTGCTTTTTTTGATGCGCCGTTTCGATTAATCCAGTACAGAACATTCTCATCACAGGACAGAACAAGGGACAATACATCCCCATTTATATTTACCTCGCCGCCTTTCCAGGGAACTATGGGATCGGAGGTTCCATTCATAATGAGAATCGGTAAAGGTTTAGTTTTTTTGTATTCTTTAGCTGATTTAACTCCCATACTTGATATTACCGGAGCTACCGCTTTTAGTTTTTCAGGAATCTCACAACTCAGCCGGTAAGTCATCTCACCGCCATTGGATATTCCCATTACATATATTCTGTTTGGATCAATATTATATTTTTGCTTGCATTTATCGATCAATGCCGATAAGAATCCCACGTCATCAACATCATCGGTAGCTTTATAGACTCCTCCCATCTTATCATTCCAGTGATTAGCTACAGCATTGGGATATACAACAACAACTCCGTCTCTCTCGGCAAGTTCATTCAGTTTTCCCCCGGTCATCTTAATTATTTCCTGGGCTGACTGACCAAAACCATGCAGACATAAAACCATTGGGGGCTTCTTTTTGTTATTCAGCTTTGACGGCACATAAACCAAATAATTCCGTTCAATATTGTTCATTTTCATGGACCCGGAGGAAAGATTCGCGTCCTTTTTAATTTCGTCTGAATAGCAGATGTAAGATGTCGTAAGGATCAATAGGGTTGCGATGCAAAGTATTGTTTTTAACACATTTTTCTTCAATTTCATTCTCCTTTAATAATTGCTCCTGGACTGTAAAAAACTTAATGTTTTTTTGGCGTGCATTATATAAATTAAGCAGGTATGGAGTTCAGCTATTAGAACTATTGGATAATGGATACTGTTACAGGAATTTCAAAATATATTGGTGTCCTGTAACTTGAAAAATCGATACAGTACATGATATATCGGCAAATATCGGATATATTATACTGTGTGCTCATCACTGAAAATCCTGGTTGTGTAAAGACTATCGATACTTTTTGGTGAGCAGATTTCATAGAAATCTGAGTTTATAATTTCATGAAGGTGATTAATAAATGATTGAAGAGAAGCTGGCAAACCTGGGAAAGAAGCTTGATAATCTGGTGGCGCAGGGGAGTAAGCTCTCAGGTAAGGCAAAGATTGAATTTGATAAGAAAATGCATCATTTGCGGGAAAAACAAAATAATGCCATAAGAAAAATCGATAAATTGAAGAGCTCCGGTGGTGATAAACTCAGGAGTTTGAAAACGAAAATGGATTCTCTTGTGAATGATCTTGGAAAATCTTATAATGAAACTCTTTCTAATTTTACAGGTTCAACGAAAAAAGTTGAAAAGGAAGAGAAAAAAAGAAGAAAAGAGTATCAAGAACAGGTAAAGAGCCGGCTGAAAGAATTCGATAAAAAGCTTGATGAGCTGGAAAAAAAGAAAAAGAGTCTGGAAAAAGATTCGAGGATTCACTTGAATGAGGGAATTGTCTTTTTGAAAAAGAAGCGGGATGAGACAAGAAAAAAATTCAGGGAATTGAAATCCTCTTCCGGAAAAAAGTGGGATGATCAAAAATCAATCCTGGACATGCTGATAGATGACCTTGATAAATCGTATGATGAGGCGATAAGATTTTTTTCTTGAGGGCAAAAGATAATGCGCTACATGATTCTTTTTGGTTACTACTCAGCAGTAGATCCCAAAGGTAGAGATCCTTCGAAGTGTAATACATCGGAGGTATGGAATTTCCGTTCTTTCACTTCGTTCGAGGACAGCTTCTCAAGGAAAGTAAAAGAATCGTATTCCGCTCAGGATGACAACTCCAATACTCCATTCATAATGACATCAAGAATCAGGAAACAGGCAATTCGGGGATATTAATTTCCGGTAATTCTGGAATATCGGAATCTTCCGGGTGATTTTCATCTATTTCCTGTATCTCCGGAATATCGGAATCATAGGAACTCTCCGGGTGACTTTCATCTATTTCCGGTAATTCCGGAATATCGGAATCGTCAGAATCATCGGAACCCTGCGGGTGACTTTCATCACTATATTCTTCCATGTCCTCCGGCAATTCCAGTAATTCAATTTCATCCGATTCATCCGACTCATCAGGCGTAATCTCCTCATCAGAAATTGCGGGAGTGTCTTTTTCTTCCAACTCTACAAAATTCTCCGGTATTTCATATGACGGTGGAGATTCCATCTCTTCCGGCATATCTGGGACCTCAGGCACTATGGGCATTTCTTCTTCTAATGTTTCCATCTCTTTACCAAATACATATCCGTCAATGAATTTCATCATTCTCTCAAAAAGTGCGACACGAGTCTCAAGTCTTGCCATTGAATGACCTTCCGCTTCGAAAAGTTCTTCTTCAAAAACTTTTCCTTCCATGGAAAGCTTTTCTCGAAGCTGTTCCATTTCATCTACGGGAACTCTTGGGTCGTTTTTTCCATAGAGAATTAATAATGGACAATTGATATTTTCAACGAAGTTAATCGGTGACCTGTCCTGATAATAATCAGGATCTTCTTCTATAGGTTTGAATCCATACTTCTTATCCAATATCGGTTTTAACCAGGATGCTGAATTATTATAGAACGATTCCAGATTTACCGGTCCCATAAAGTTTATGGCCGCCGCCCAGAGTTCAGGTTTTTTTGTTGCGGCCATCATTGTCATATAGCCGCCATAGCTTCCCCCTGCGACAATTACTTTTTCAACATCCGCGTTTGGATCTTCTTTGAGGAATTCCACGGCATGCGAAATATCCTGGAGATCATCGCCGCCCCAATCGTGGAACACCTTGTTCTCAAACTCCGTTCCATATCCTGTTGACCCCCTGACGTTGGGAGCCAGGACGGCAATGTCGTTGAGGAGGAATAATTGAATGAAGGGATTCCAACTGTTGAAATGCTGATGTGTGGGTCCTCCATGAATCCAGATAAGAACCGGGTACTTTTCGACATTCTCCGGCTTATAATAAAGTGCTGGAATTTCGAGTTCATCGAAAGATTTATATCTAATTCTTTCGGGCTTTACGAAGTGATCGGGCTGTAGTCCGAAGATGGTGGAATCTGTAATTTTCCTGAATGATTTTTGTTCTTTTATAAAAATCTCGGCAGGCTTGTTTGGAGTTGAAAGTAGCGACGCAATTTTATCATCGTTGTTTGAATATCTTAAACAGGCACATAGGTAGCCCTCGGGTGTTATCCTTCTTGCTGATTTTGGAGGATAATCCCATTCAAATGCGGTTAAATGTGCATCTTCATTTTCAATATATGCGAAACGGTCTCCCTTGTGATTCCATTTTGCAAAATGCCTTTCACATTTTTTCTCCGGCATCCACATGGTCTTCCGGGTCTCAACCTCCATAAGCACCACATTCTTTGTTCCTTTTGAGTCCGATGTGAAAGCAATGGTCTTGGAATCGGGAGAGAAATGCGGTCCAGTGTTCTCTCCGCCGAGGCCCGCTGTCATATTTGAAACTTTCAGTGTATCCAGGTTAACGATACAGATGTCGGCTTTCAACTTATCCTGGAAACTGGTATATGCTATTTGTTTTCCGTTTTCTGCCCAGTTGAGTTCCATCTTGAGATTCTTGGTGTCTGTCAGCCAAAAAAGTGCTTCAGTATCTATGTCCAGGGCTACTATATTATATTCCCCGTCTTTTTCCGCAATAAACCCAATCCTTGAGCTATCCGGCGACCAGTCAAAAAATGGAAGTGAAATCTTGATATCTTCCGTAATACATCTGGGAGTTCCGCCACTGGTGGAAAGTAATAATATCTTGTAATTTTCCTTTCCGCAATAGTCAACACATATAGCCATAGTCTTGCCGTCGGGGGAAAGCTTGATAGCTTTGACATCTCCCTCGTCAAGAACAGCCATTAATCTTGGGTATCCTCCTTTTGCGGGGATCGCCCAGACTCTATAATACTTTCCCAGGTTTGTTACATAAAAAACGAAATCGTCTTCCTTGCTCCATTGAAGATCGAGAATCGTCTTGTTTGCCGCCAGGTGTTTTGCAGTTATTTCACTTTTCTCCATTAATTTTCACTCCTCAGGGTCCATGTATATTCGATTGCTATAAAAAAATTAAGTTTGTATCTCGGGGGATACAGATTAATGCCAAATCAATTATTAGAGGAACTGATTGCCTCTTGAGATTTTTTCTTCTCCTGTCCGGGATTTCCTGTTTTGATCAATCATTTTAATATTCATTATATTATTTTTTTGTGTCCCCATTACCTCTGCTTGATTTCTTGCGCCTTTTTAACCTTTCCAGCTCATTTATATATATATTAATGTTTTTGAAACCGGGCGCCATTTTCTTTAGTTGTGTGAAGAGTACTTCAGCTTCCTGAAGTCTCCCCAGGTACATATAGACAATTGCCATATTTCCCATAATCTCCGGTTCCTGCGGCCTGTTCCTGAAAGCATAACGGATATGTCCGAATGCCCTCTGAAAATCTTCCATACCCATATGGCATTTCCCGATTTCATGGTGTAACGAAATTTGATCTTCAAACAACTCATCTACTTTTTCAAAAGCCGTCAATGCTTCTACATATTGTGCAAGTGTCCGGTGACCCACTCCTTTTAAAAACCATGCTCTCCAATAATAGGGCTCAACATGCAATACTCTGTCAAGTAGATTAATTGCACTTTTCATCTCTCTCTTTTTCATATTATTGATTGCTTCGAGAAAAGTATCACGATTCAGAATCTGCTTCTCTTCGGTAATTCCCGCCGCAATCCGGGAGTAAAAGTAACGGGCTTCCTCGGAAATGAAAGATGAGGGAGCAAGATCAATTGTTGTCCTGGCAAACCTCTCGGCGTTTTCCCTGTCCTTCATCCGGTAATACAGTCTTGCTGCGAAAAAATTAACCGAAGGATCCTCGGGACTGCTATCCAGCGCATCAATAATATTCTTACGGGTTTTTATTAAGTCACCCAGTTTAGCATAATATATGGCCTTTGACATTTTGATATGACTGGAATCAGAAAAAAGAAATTGAGCTTTATCATAAAGCTCTTTTGCCTTGTCGAACTCCTCCAACTCCGCATATGCCTGTGCAGTGTTCAAAAGAGTATATTCCCGGTGGGGAAATAACTCAAGTCCTTTTTTGAATATCTTCAACGCAGGTTTTATTTTGTTGATTGAAGCCAGGAAGTAGCCGTATGAATCATAAATATCGGGATTCTCTTTGTTGTATTCAAGTGCTTTATCGAATAGCTTTATGGTGTCTTCGTTCCTGTCTGTTTGCATTTGAATGAGTGCCATATTAAACGGGATGTCGCAAAGGGATTTATCATTTTTTATTGCATTTTCAATAAACTCCATGGCCTCATCCATCCCCCGATGTCTTAATATGATTTCTGCCATTAACTTTGATGAGTCAAGATCGGTAGGATGAGCCTTCAGAATTTTTTGAATAATTTCCTCGGCCTTTCTTGTCTCGCCAATATTTTCGAGTTGACTTGCCTGATTAACAAGAAGGGCGGTGAGCGTTTCACTATCGGAATCCTTCTGAAAGGCTGTCAATAAGAATTTCAGGAAGTCATCCTTACTTTTTTCACCCACCGGACTGAGTGGATCATTCTCCAGGGCTTCCATCAACAATTCAATAGCCTTAATTTTGGTTGAGGGTTGCTTTTCGAGCCTTTCTTTTTCATCCGGGGTCAGTCCGACTTTAAGGAAACTGATAATATTTAAAAAGAAATCGTTGATAAACTCGAGAAAATTTTCTTTTTTTCCCAGGTATGTTTTATTACATAAGATTTTCCCCTCAATTCTTGAGTAAAGCTGGACGAATAACCTTCCCGGGTCAAGCGAAATCTCTCCGCCGATCAAATAATCGGATCTATCAAATTTCTCAATGAACTCAGGTGATAGCCAGAAAGAATCAGGCAATGCTGAAAGGTATTCCGGTTTTCCTTTGCTCCTGTCCAGTGGAACAATATAACTAGTATTAAACTTTGAAATTTGATCCATCTTGATTTTCATTACCTGTGGCAATCTTCTTGAATATATTGCCTGAAGCCTGGAATCCGGTTCGATTGGATTCCTGGCAAAAATAATAAAAGATAAAGAAGGAAGAAATTTTTCCGGGGTCTTTAATATTTTTTTGCTATCGGGAAGAAAGTACTTGAAGTTCATCCTTATTCCTCATTTATAATTAAAGCTTCATCAAGCCGTCTATATCATCAATTTGCGCTATTTCAGGTGTTTTCTTTTCTTGAGTCTTATTTTTGTTGAGTCCTGCGATCTGCCTAAATCCCTCGGGTGTCTTTTTCTCCAACGGTACTTTGAGATCTTGCTCCAGCGAGAGAATTATTGAGTCTTTTCCAATTCCATCTTCGGGAAATGAAGCGACTCCAACATTGCCGACAGGGATAATATCGGGAAAATCATGAAAACTCATCATGTCCATCTGATTTTTTATCTTCAGGGCTACCCTTAATCCACCTTCATAGTCAGTTTCGGGAAGGAGAATAAGAATCCTGTTCCTATATCTAACCTTGATATCCAGGTAACGGGTTGTGCCCCTGGCAATATTTGCAATCTTTTTCAATGCAAGATATCCAACCTGATGGAATCTGTCTTCCGGCACACCGGGATCAATAAGAAGAAATGTTAACGGTCTTCTATATCTCTCAGCTCTTTTTATTTCTCTTTCAAGTCCTTCTTCCAGGAAAGAATCCTTTAAAAGTCTTGTAAGTTTGTCAATCTCATCCTTGTTGTACATGAAATACCTCCTGTAATCAGGAATTGCTACCTTCAAAAGTTTCTTTTTCCAACTGTAGAATTTGCTTGACCAGTTTTGCAAAGTTTTTGATTTCTTCCCATGACAGGAAGAAATTTTTCACCACTTCAGGATCAAACTGGTGTCCGGACTGTTGCAGGATCTCTTCTTTCGCCTGCTCAAATGACATTCCTTTCCTGTAGGGTCTGTTTGTTGTCATTGCGTCAAATGAGTCGGCTAACGCTATTATTCTTGCCACAAGGGGAATCTCCTCGCCATTTAAGCTGTCGGGATATCCCTTTCCGTCCCATCTTTCATGGTGAGATCTGACGGACCTGAGTGCCGGTGAAAGAAATTCAACTTCCTTGAGTATCTCAACTCCTTTTTCAGGATGACCCCTCAGGATTTGCCACTCCTCGTCGGTTAATTTTTCTACCTTTCCCATTATCTGTTCGGCGACACCGGTTTTTCCTATATCATGAAGAAGAAGACTGTATTTAAAGTTCCTGTCTTGTAAAAGTTCAGGATTCAATCTCTTTGCAATAGTACGGGCATAGAAAGCCACCCTGTCGGTATGACCCCCTATATATGCATCCTTTAAGTCCACGGTTCGGGAGAGTGCCGCTATTGTCTTGACATATGTCTTTTCCATTGCGTTCAGGGATTTTTTCTCTCCCTTGCAAATACTTCACTAAGCTCATGAGCATATGACAGGAGTTGTTCCTGTGTGTCCTTGAGATTTCTGGAAAGCTCTTCAATTTGCCTGGGATAGGTTTTGTTTAATTCCGCCACAATCTCTCTTGCATCCTGATAAGATCTCGGCAGTTTTATAGTGAATATACTTCCTTTACCCACCTGACTCTCCAGGGATACCGAACCTCCGTGATCCTCAACTACATGTTTTGCAATTGAAAGTCCGAGTCCCATGCCTCCCACATGTCTTGTGAGAAAATCGGCAACCTGGTAAAATGGACTGAATACTTTATCCTTCTTGTCCTCGGGAATTCCTTTGCCTGTATCTTGAAATTCAATTATCACGAAGATTCCCTCGTCACGACAGCGAATATCAAAAGTCCCCCCGGAATCGGTGAAGTTCAAAGCGTTATGAACAAAATGAGACAGGGCTTCCTTGAGTCTTTCATAGTCAGCTTTGATAGGCCTGAAGTCACTTTCGAACTCAAGGTTTGTTTTAATGCCCTTGGCGTCAAATTGTGACTGATAGTCCTCCATGATGAGATTCATCAGGCTTGGCAGATGGATTTCCCTTTTCTCGAATGTCATGAGTCCGGATTTCATACAGGAGAAATCAAGCAGTTCACCCATCAGTTCTTCCAGACGATTCGTCGCCTTGAAAATAGGTGTAAGGAAACCGGAAATATCATCTTTTAGTGATGACTTATTTAACACTTCCTGTAAAAGATATAGATAACCCTTGATGATGCTTAACGGTGTTCTGAGTTCATGCGATACGAGAGCGATGAAGATATCCTTCATCTTCTCCATTTCTTTCAGCTTCTCATATGCCTTGTTAAGCTCCCTGGTTTTCGCGAACTCATTCTGGTATATCTTACTGAGATCCATTGCATAGAGCATTAATTGTTCATTTTTCAATTTACTCAGTTCTTCACGGGTGCGGATCCGGTGAACTTCCAATGTTGGAGTGACTTCGTAGGCCTGACTACTTTTAGGTATAGTCGAAATATCGGTTTCAATACATTCCTTGTAAAAATGTGAATGAACTTTATTCAACAACTGGATGGGGCTGAAAGGCTTGACAAAGAAATCATCGGCTCCGGCCTTTATACCTTTTTCTTTCACCCATTCCTCGGTATTACCCGTCAGCATAACGATATATGTGTTCATATGTGGATCTGCTTTTATTCTTCTGCAGACTTCATATCCTGAAATACCTGGCATTGTAACGTCAAGAAGTATAAGATCAGGTTGAATTTTTTGAGCCATTTCCAGTGCCTGTTTTCCATTTTCCGCTTCCTGAATTTCATAACTGGCGCTGGTCAGAGTGGCGCGTGTCAACTTCCTTATGAATTCTTCATCGTCAACTAGCAGTATTCTTTTTCGCTTGTTAAGCATTAATAAATCCTCCAACAAACCGACTGTCCTTGTGTAGATATATTACTTAAAATAATCATCGGGTCTTTGTTTTGGTCTTTGTTTTGGTCTCGGGTTCATCTGTGGGGGATTCCGTATAATTAGTCGATGGACCGGGAACTTCAACTGGCTTTATCTTCACTTCGATAAGAAGCTTATTGTCTTTTACTTTTAATTTTTTTAACTTGACCGGAAGTTTCTCGTATTCCGGGTTACTTGAAATTTCCCGGGCAAAACTTTTGGAGAATTCCTCCATGAAATCTCCTTTTGGAAATTTCAACTTGCCCATCATGAAACTGTCAAGTTTAAGCTTGAATCTGTAATCATCAACTTCGATTTTGCCTTTTGTTGTGATATTCAGGTACTGCCTGGGCTCTGCGGGCTGGTATGGAATGGATAGCTTAACACTCATCTTATCGTCAGAGTGTATCTTAATAAACATTCTGGGTGATTTTTTCCCTTTGGTATTCTGAAATTGATAATTTAATTCATCAGGAGTTAATTCCAATGATACGACTTCTTCTTTCTCATTATCAATTGCTTTTTTAAGCAGATATAGCTTCTTTGTCAGCTTCTTTTCCTCTTTCTCGGAAAGATATACGGAAGGCATTTCCAGCGGTCTGTCTGATATAAATGTATTCTTGAACCAGTGTATTCCCGCAAATATTCCGACCAGGGAAAGAATTATAAAACCAAGGCATCCGAACATTCCACAACCGACACAGCCCATGCCAAAAAGACAGCTTTTCTTCTTGGAGCTGTCGCCATCTTTTACCGTGCCACCGGCCGGGTATGCGGAAGGAGTTGGAACTCCGGCATAATCTTTATTCTCGGGTTGCCCCATACCTTGTTGATCGGGTAAATTTCCACGTTCTGGTGACATCTTCACTTCCACCTTTGCCCTTTTAATCTTGACTGTTACATTAGTTGTTAGTGCCTGTCAGTTACTATTTATCACTTTATTAGTTTATCGTTTAATAAAGTTGTCATTCTAATTATATCCTGGTCCTCGGGATATTGAATATGTAATTTCCTGAAAAGATCGAGAGCTTCGTCAAATTTTCCCATTCGATATTGAATTATTGCAATATTGTATATCGCATCCTTATAATCGGGGAGTTTTTTGATGACCGATTGGAATTCAGCCTGTGCCATTTTTAACATGCTCTTATCTTTTTTTGTAGCATATGTTACTCCCATAGAAAACTTATCAGCAAGATCCCTGGGAAGCTCAACTTTTTCCTCGTGACAATTCTTGCCCCGGAAAAATGATTTAATCCTATCAAATATGCCGGGCTTTGGGGTAGTAATATCTCTTGAGAAATGATCCAAATGCCCGGAGCGCCTTAACTGCAAAGGAATACGAATTCTATAGCAATGCTGGTTGTCATATTCGGATCTCTTTGCCGGATCCATGACAATATCATAGGCCTCTGTCAATTGTTTCATCTTTTTCTCGGCGAAGACCTTATTATCCGGGTTGAGATCCGGGTGATATTCTTTTGTTTTGATCTTATAAGCTACCTTTATGACCTTCCGATCATCGGTAGGATTTACACCAAGGAGCTGATAATAATTATTTTTTTCTGACATTTCCTCATCCGTTATTATAAAATTTTGTTTGTGTGGAGGGAGGAAGCCGCATACTTCAAGCTTTGTAATTCTCTATTATTATTAATATTCCTTTTGAAAGGTATCTTAATAATAATTATTGAATAGCAAGAAAAACAGGAAAGACATAGTAAGGGAATGATATCTTTCCTGTCCCGCCGACGGGGGTAAGACCGGGTAAGGCAGTCCGTATGATCCATCAATATTTGAAATAGAATTGACTTCTTGATTGTTACCGGAATTATAGAGTATTTTATGATTTGTTAGATCATCCAATAATCCGGGTATAGTCCGGTTTTCCCACCGTCCTGAAAATGGCATAAAATAAAGGCCGTCTGCAGGTGGTTTCAGGTGACTATTTCGATTTTCGTCTCCGGATTGCCTTGAAACAAGCTCTTTTTCTGCTAATAGGTTCAGGGAGGATGTTTGCCATATATTATCGGGGGGCGTTTAAAATGTATTTCTGTGAATATCTCAAGAAAATAAAGTTTAACAGGGTGGCTTTATATGTTTTATTTATATTATTGGCAATGAATCTTGCATGTTCACAAAAAACAACCACCAGGCACGATTCAATAAAGAAGTCCCCGTCTTCACCGGATAAGACCCCGTCTTCCTCGCTATTCAAGCCTTTGAATAAGAAAAAGAAGCTCGGAACAGATTCGGAAAAATTCATTGTCCTGGGGGATGAATTATTTTTAAAAGGAGATTTCGACTCGGCCTCCATAAAATATAATTTGGCTTTGAAGGCGAATCCCTCTTCCGTGGATGCCTGTATTCGTCTTGGCGATATTTACCTGCGAAAAGGGGAATATAAAAAGTCAGGCGAATTTTTTAAAAAAGCGATAGATATTGAGCCTGAAAATAAATTTGCCAGGTTTGGATATGCCGACATACTGTTGGAGATGGGTGAAAAAGAAGACTCGGAATGGCAATTAAGGCAAGTGATTTCTTTTGACCCGAAATTTGCGCAGGCTTATACAAGTCTGGGGGATATTTACCTTGACAGTGGTAAGCAAAATAAGGCCGGGGAAATGTTCAGGAAATCCCTTGAAATTATGCCGGATCAGAATTTTCCCGATACTTACATCGGCATGGGAGAGCTTAATCTTGCAAGGTTGAAGTATCAAGAGGCGCTTGAATCTTTTAACACAGCAAAGAAAAAGGATCCTTATGACATTGACGGTTACCTGGGGGCGGCGAGAGCATTGACGGCATTGAAGAGATATGAAGATGCCAAGAGGAATTATAAAAAAGCTCTTGAAATTTTCCCGGATCACAGGGAAGCTTGTGAGATGTTAGTGGAGTTTTACAAGGATCGCGGAATGCATGATAAAGCAAAAAAACTCAGGGATAAGTTGCCTGTTCCTGATTTGCAGCCTTGATATGGGTGTTTTACTAATTACTACAAAGAGCGCTGAGGACGCAGAGTTTTCATGAAAAAAAGACTTAACATTTTTCTAATAATGATTGGAGTAGCCAGCCTCCTGTTGATTGGCAGGCTTGCTTTTTTACAATTAATTATGGGGGATCGCTATGGAAAAATTGCCCGGTTTAATATCATAAGAACCACACTTATTACCGCTCCAAGGGGTGAGATAAGGGACCGCAAGGGCAGAGTTCTGGCCTATGACGTGCCCCGCCTGAATGTATGTGCAATTCCCTTCGAGATTGATGATGTTGAGAAATTTGCGAAAAAACTGGCCCCCTTAATCGGATATTCGCCGGAGAGAATTGTCAAGATCATCAAAAAGCATAAAGGGAATAAGTTTCAGGAAATAGTAATCAAGTCCAAGGTGAATACCGAAGTCATGATGAGGGTGGCCGAATATCAGGGCGATATCCCCGGGCTTTACCTGGAAGTTCTCCCCGTCAGGGAGTATCCGCATGGTGAGATTGCCTCTCATATTATCGGTTATGTGGGTGAAATTACAGGCGAAGAATTAGGTAAGCCCCGATATAGCGGGAGACGCCAGGGAGATGTTGTTGGGAAAGACGGGATTGAGAAGTATTATGATCAATACCTGCAGGGAAAAATGGGAGAAGTAGAGGAAGTGGTCGATGCCTCCGGTAAAATCATCAAGGTTCTGGGAAAAACACAGCCCAGACCGGGATATAACCTCTACCTTACCCTTGATTTTGAATTACAAAAAGAGTGTGAGGAGTTATTAAAATATTATGTAAAATCTCTCTCAAAGATTAGCGGTGAGCCACTTGCGGGATCCGTAATAATTATGAACAGTAAAACCGGTGAAATATTTGCAATGGTCAGCTATCCCGGTTTCGATCCGAATATATTTTCAAAAGGAGTCTCGCGGAAAGATTATCAAAAACTTATCAATCGAAAAGATTATCCCCTTCTGAATAGAAGTATTGCAGGAGCATATCCGGCGGCTTCAACATTTAAAATCGTCACAGGTTCCGCGGCACTTCAGGAAGGGATTTGCACAAGATATTCGCCTTTCTATTGTTCCGGCAGGCATAAGGTGGGGAATCTATATTTTAATTGCTTTGTAAGGGCCGGGCACGGCCCTATTAATTTTCACAAGTCGATATCGGAGTCATGCGATGTCGTCTTCTATATCCTGGGTGAATCCCTTGGAATAGACAGACTTCTTAATTATTCCCGGCAATATGGTATAGGAAGTAAAACCGATATTGATCTTCCGGGAGAAATTTCCGGTCTTTTACCTAATCATATATGGAAAATGAAAACACTCAAGGAACCTTGGTACACGGGAGACACCGTTAACCTGTCAATAGGGCAGGGTTATCTTGGGATCACACCTTTACAAATGGCGGTAGTTGTCGGGGTGGTGGCAAATAAGGGGTTCATGTACAGGCCTTTTCTTGTAAAGAAGGTGGAAAGACATGACAACGTTGTTTTGAAAGTTATCAATCCTGTTATTTCAAAAAGAGTAAAAATAAAACCGGGTCATTTTAATGCAATAAGAGACGGTATGAGGGAGGCGGTTCTGACAGGAACCGCAAAAAGACTCAATTCGCCGAAGATGAGATTCGCAGGCAAGACAGGCACGGCCGAGAACTTTCCCACGAAGGAAAATCCACATGGCCGAAATCATACATGGTTTGTTGGGATGGGTCCCTTTGAGGATCCGGAGATTATCCTGGTTGTATTCCTGGAAAAATCGGGCGGTCTTGCGGGAAAGAGAGCGGTTCCTCTTTCCAGGAGTATATTAAATGAGTATAGGAAGTTGAAAAATGGAAAGAATTGAAATTGTAAAGAATATTGTGAAAAAAGCCGGTAGGACAGCGCTGGATTACTTTGGCAGGACAACAGGCTCTATTAAATCGGACAGGACAATTGTTACATTGGCGGACATCGAAATCGGGAAATTCCTGACACAACAACTGCAGGGCGAATTTCCCGGCTATGGGATTATTAACGAGGAAATTGATGACGAGGATGTTAATAAAGAAACCCCGGACTTAACTTCATCCACCGGAATACCGATCAAACAGGATAATGAATATACCTGGATTATAGATCCCATTGACGGCACATCAAGCTTCTATTGCCGATTACCGGTTTGGTGCATAGCTGTGGGACTGCTCAAGGGACTTGAGCCTGTTCTGGGTATGATTTATATGCCCGTGATGGATGAATTCTATTATACCGATGAAAATATCCCGGCCTATTTTGAATCCGGACGTTGGGGCAAGACGGTTATGGATATATCAGGACGCGACGATCATTTTATTGAAGAGTCTTTTCTTGGCATTATTTCAACTTTGCACAAAACTCTTAATGTAACCTTCCCCGGCAAAGCCCGCGCTCTTGGAAGCAACTCGGCAAATTTCTGTTACGTTTCCAGAGGAGATGCGGTGGGCGCGTTTATCCGGGGACACCTCTGGGATCTTGTAATGGGAATGGCAATCCTGAAAAAAGCCGGTGGGAAGATATTTTCTTTAAACAGAAAGCCTGTCGATCTTGCTGAGTTGTTTGACAGAAGCAGATTAAGCGGGTTTAATATCATAGGCTCTCCTGCGAATGTGGAGAAAATATTGGGGATTACCAAACATAAGGATGACAATTCTATATAGTATCCATTCACCGCCCAAATAACAAGAGATTGGTAGGGGTGGCGTCTCGCCGCCCAAGTAACTAAAATGTCTTCTTCGTGAAGGAGAAAAGAAAGTGAAAAGTGAAAAATGAAGCTATAACCATTGCAGGAGTTACGTGTTTTATCATTGCGAGGAGCTAACTTTAATGTTCTTTGTCTATTCAGGAGATTGCTTCACTAACACCCGCAATGACACCTTTTGCACGATTACTTTGCGTAGGTCCTGTCATTATTTAACTTAAAGGGGACGAATTATGAAAAAATTGATAACATTAATCTTCTGTATTCTCTTATTGGTTGGATTCGTTTCATGTTCTCAACCCGGAGGTAAAATTAACACTGAAAAAAAGAATTCGGATGACGACCCCGTAAAAGCTTTTGAGAAATTCGTAAAAGCTATTAAAGATGATGATTTCAAGGCGATCTGGGGTCTCATGTCCAAAGAATCCAGGGAGCAATTCAAACAACAAGGCAAACCCTCTTTTGAAAAATTCAAGAAAGAGATAGAGAAAGAACTCAGCGACAAAAAGAAAAAAGAGGAGATATTAAGCGCTGTTCCCATAGAAGCCAGGATAACTGCTGAAATAAAAATCAAGTGCAAAAAAGGGGACACGGAGCGAACCGAGACAATAAAAATGGTAAAGGAAGACGATAAATGGAAAATTAACCTCCGTTAAGGAATTGTCGGTGTTTACAAATTTTTTTCCGACTATTGCATTTGATTTTCAATTCTGCTATAATGTGAAAACAATAAATGCCCTGCGGAAATAGCTCAGATGGTAGAGCATTAGCTTCCCAAGCTGAGGGTCGCGGGTTCGAATCCCGTTTTCCGCTTTTTATTCTGAGTGCAGAAATAGCAGGGCGACGTGGCCGAGTGGCTAAGGCAGCGGTCTGCAAAACCGTTTATCACCAGTTCGAATCTGGTCGTCGCCTCCATACTAAGGGCGCTTAGCTCAGTTGGTTAGAGCGCTACCTTGACATGGTAGAGGTCAATGGTTCGAATCCGCTAGCGCCCATTAAAGAAGCCCGTGGTTTCAAGCGAATCACGGGCTTTTGGTTTTTAATAAATTGTCTTGTAATGAAGATAAAATGAAATAAAAAATTTCCTGAAAAACTCTAAGAAAATAGAAAACGGAAATCCCCTTGGCAATAATAACTTTCAATTTATTCTACTATAAAAGAAAAAAAAGAGAGTTCGAAAGAACGCCCTTCTTATAATCCAATATAAATTTCCAGTTAATTGGTAATAAGTCCACGTCTTGGATTATATTGTGGAAATCCTTCAGTTACTGCCTTGATAATCAAGTGATGTATTCCACAGCAGTGGGTTGTAAAGTTATGATAGTCTATACTATCGACCTCATATCCATAAGTCTGGTTATTGCTTGGGCATCGGGGTTCCGGGTGCATATAAGGTGGGTTTCCCCCCTGCGATTGAAATATCTTTGATTGCCATTCGCCTTCCTTGGGATACTGCCCTGCATCGGTATGGTAGATCTCAAGTGCTGAGGCCATATTTCGCAGGTTGGCCTGACAAGCTGTGTATTGGGCTTGATATCTGCCCTTTACCATATGAGGAAGAACAATAGAAGATAAAATACCAATAATTACAATTACAATCATCAACTCAATCAGAGTGTATCCTTTTTTCTTTTGGTTCTTCACGATTTTACCTCCTCCGGAGATCAGTTAAAAATAATGATAATAGATATTATTTCGAGCAATCGGGCGATTCCTCCTTTATATTTTACCGGTAAAATATAATTATTATAACAGTGAAGGGAGATACCCCGATTTCTCCTTACATTATAATTATAGCATAATGTTTATAAATTGTTAGTTCTTAAATAGAAAAACTTCACTGTTTAACTAAATTATACCCAAAATACATGGAAAATCTCCCTTGCTTGTTAAAAACCGTTTTTTTATCAAATTTTATCGGAAATTTTCATGTTGAAAAATTTATCTAGGCACTTCAACTCTTGACAGGATGTTCCGGATGATATCATCGGAAGTCATTCCCTCAATTTCAGCTTCCGGTCGGAGCAGGAGCCTGTGTCTTAACACCGGGTAGGCAGATTCCTTGACATCATCGGGAATGATGTAATCTCTGCTTCTCACCGCAGCCCTTGCCTTGCTTGACAATAAAAGAGAAATTGCTCCTCTGGGACTTGCTCCCAGCACCACGTTCGAATCTTTCCTTGTCATATCGTTTATTTGAATAATATATTCGAATATCTCATCCCGGACAGTTACATTCTGGATTTCCTCAAGAATCCGGGGGAGAAAGTCAATGTAATTCATTTTTTCAAATGCAATTCCATCCAGTTTTCTGGGGTTAAATCCACCATGATATGCCTTGAGGATTTCCACTTCTCTGTCTCGCCCGGGGTAATCGATTGTTATTTTAAACATAAACCTATCCATCTGTGCTTCAGGCAGAGGGTAGGTTCCCTCGAACTCAATGGGATTCTGTGTGGCAAATACAAGGAAGAGATCGGAAAGCTTGTTTCTCTCACCTTCTATTGTTACCTGTCCCTCTTCCATCGCCTCAAGGAGCGCGGACTGTGTTTTGGGGGAAGTCCTGTTTATCTCATCGGCAAGCAGAAGATTTGTGAAAATGGGTCCTTTTTTTAGATAGAATTCACTGGTTTTCATATCAAACACATGAGTTCCAACGACATCGGAAGGCATCATGTCCGGTGTAAACTGAATTCTTTCAAACGTACATTCGATTATATGCGACAAAGTCTTTACCATCAGGGTCTTTGCAGTTCCCGGCACACCTTCGAGAAGAACATGTCCCTGTGAAAAAAATGCAATGAGGATATTTTCGATAATTTCCTCCTGCCCAATGATTACCTTGCCGATTTCTTTTCGAAGCTCCTCGAATATTTTATGAGTCAACATGCTTTCGCCAGTTGTCTTTAGTCCAACTGAATCCACAATCGCTCTCCTTTCGATTTTTTTAAACGCAGAGATCGCGGAGTTCGCAGAGGATAACCGGAGAAAAAACATTGATACCTCTGTGTTCTCTGTGTCCTCTGTGGTAAAAAAACACCTTCAATAACCGAGATTTTGAGGTTTTTCGATACCCTCGCCTCCGTCTATGCCAATTTGCTTGCTATTTTATCCAGCTCATTGCAGAGTTTTACCAATTCCGCATCGGGAAGGTCTTTCTCTTTCGCTGCTTTTCGGCATTTTTCAAGGACTGACTCTATAACTCCTCTATCCTCTCCGGGGATATATTTCAATAATTCTATAAACTTTTCATCGGGAGTGTCCGGTGGAATACGATAAACACCTGCAATTTTACGTTTGAAGCTTCGAATTGCATTGGACAGGGCGAAATCGTGAGTATGCGCCTTCATGAAAAGCCCGGCAAACGAGTGAATATACTCCGTGGATGTACGCAGTGTATCTTCCTTCAACCTTTTGGGTTTGCCAAAGCGTTTCATTGCTACAAGGTAAAACAAGAAGAGAGCTATCGACAACTGAATCAGGATCAGGTTCAAAATCGGAGGCATCTTGAAAGCGTTTGATTTTTTACTAAAATTATATCCATGAAGCGATTCATCTATGAGAACTTTTGTTTTTCCGATATATTTCAATATATTTGTTATTAGAATAGCATTTCCGTCGCTGTCAATACTGCTGTTCTTAAAAATTCCCGGGGCGGAGAAAACAATAATTTCTCCTTTGCCAAGTTTAATACGGGCGCATATTATACCATTCTCATCTTCCAGAAGTGTCTCAAATTCATCTTTTTCAGGAATAAGGCGGGTTACTCCCACATCCTTTACAAACTTGACATTATCGGATACAGCGCCTTCGGGATTCTTCAAATCCGATTGAAGCACATAATCAAGTTTTATTTTTAAAGCTGAATAGAGGCCGTTAAAATCATCGGCCGCAAGTAAAACTTTGTTTCCCTTCTTCACCCAGTTTATTAACTTACCGGTATTCTCTTTCCTGATAATGTCAGGATAAGGTTTGATTATTAAGAGAACGCTGGAGGGGTCATCTTTTAACTCGTCAAAGTCCCTTTCGAAGCGACTGATATTATAATTCATTTTTTTAAGAAGCAGGTAGAATGCCTTATACCCCCGCTTGCCGGTGTCGTATGTTGTGGGTTTGCTGATAATTGTGCGCCTTCGACCTGACATGACAATTTGAAATACAACCACCAGGATCAATATTCCCACAAATATTATGCCTGTTATCAGTTTCTTTCTTTTCAAAGCTTTCTGATTCCCTTCTTACACGAGATGTAAGCGTCATGAAACGAATCATAATCCAGTTTCTCGCATGGCTCAAGTGCATAGACTTTATCCTCGAAAATCCTGTTCATACAGGAGAAGCTTTTGCATAAGTCGTCAGTCCCGGCTTTTTCGATTTTCCTCTGTGTCTCCCTGTTTGTGCGTGTATTATCAAATTCGAGGATTCCCCTGGAATTGAACAATAGGAGAAGTGAGATATAAAGGTGTCGTATTGCCCTCAGGAATTCTCCCCTTTTTGCGGCGGTTAATCCCTGTTTCTCTCTGGTATTTGGATCGATGGATCCCGCCTCCCCCATCTCAGAATCAATTTTGGTAACACTCCGGGAAATCTTTCTTTTTATAGAAAAATATAGGAATATCAACATTCCGCCGAGCACGATAAATAAAAACACATAAAGAAACCATCCTGTAGTTGAAAAAAGCCCGGCCAGAAACTGAACAATACCTATAAGTATCTCAACTAATCCCTTAAAGAATTTGCTGCTCTTGAGGGATTCAATAAGTTTATTCATAAACATCGAAAACTTACCGGGTTTCAGCCCGGAAAATTGTGACTGTCTGAGGATTCCCCGGAGAATCTCTTTTATTTCGCCGGGATCATCCGTGATTTTTAAGAAAAAACAGATAAGGTTCATTTTGTCTGCGGATCGTCCTTCGAAATATATTCACGATACCATTTATAGCCGTCTTCCTTGCGGAATCTTTTGATGAAATCGGGATAATATTCCTTGGAGACAGATAGAAGCTCATTTGCCATCCTGTCTAATCCGTTCCTTTTTAATGCTGATATTGGGATTCCATCGGGCAGACTCTCGCGGATCTCGGAAATATGCTTATCGCTGAGGAGGTCTGTCTTATTCAGGAGAAGCAATGTGGGCTTGTTGTCGCATGCCATCTCTTCAAGCACCTGCTCCGTAACTTCGTTATGCTCGGACCAGCGATGGTGGGAGACATCCAGTACACGGATAATTATATCAGCTTCCCTGACCTCTTCAAGGGTTGCTTTGAACGCCGCCGCCAATTGATGGGGAAGGTGGCGGATAAATCCCACGGTGTCAACCACGACAATCTCCACGCCTTCTCCCAGGTATAATTTGCCGGATGTGGGATCAAGGGTTGCGAAGAGCTTGTCGCCAACATCTACTGACTGATTCGCCATATTATTCAATATTGTGGATTTTCCGGCATTTGTGTAGCCGACAATAGAAGCCATGAGAAAACCCTTATTATGCCTGCTTTTCCTGATAACCTCACGGTGTGCTCTATGCTTATCAAGGTCTTTTTTCAGGGAATGGATTCTCCGCTTGACATGCCTCCTGTCAGTTTCCAGCATGGTCTCACCGGGTCCCCTTGTGCCTATGCCTCCGCCAAGTTTGGATAGGACGGGACCCAATCCCTTGAGTCTTGGAAGGAGGTAATTCAGAAGAGCAAGCTCGACCTGCATTTTTCCTTCCCTGGTGCGGGCGCGCTGGGCGAATATATCGAGAATCAGCGCCTGCCGGTCAATGACCCTGACTTTTAGCGCTTCCGAGAGATTTGTCTGTTGGCTTGGACGAAGGTTGTTCATGAATATCACAAGGTCAATCTTCTCATCCACAACTATCTCCCGTAACTCCTCCACTTTCCCACTACCCACCATCGTGGAGGGATCCGGGCTTTTTCTTTTCTGTATAAATGTGTTGATTATATTGCTATTTGCGGAGTAGCATAACTGGATCATCTCCTGGAACATTTCCTGAAATAAATCGGTGCTATCGGGAAGTTCCACGGCGACAAGCAACACATCTTCCTTACCTTTTCTTCTTTTTAGTCTTAGTAATTCAGGTTCAATATGGTCTGAAATATTATTTCACTCCTTCCGTGATGCAATTCCTTTTGTTACACATTTTTTTCACATGTTTCTGAAATCCTTTTTTATGCGATCTCAATTATGCACCGTAGAGAACGCAAAGAGTGCAGAGTATGAATATGGAAATGGAAATGGGAAATGGGAAGTGGAAAACGGGAAAATGGAGATGGTAAACAGGACTGCCGCAAAGCAATGGCTGATAATATAAGCTTCAATCAGGAATCGATTAATTGCCTTGCCAAGGGATTGAATATGTAACTATTTGTATGGTCATTTGGAATCATCTCCGTATGTTAACATATTTTCAACTTGTTCTTTCAAAACTGATAAATCTCCTCTCGTTACTTTCCAGACAACATCAATATCAATCCCATTATAATTATGTACAATAATATTGCGCATTGCATTAATCTGTCTCCAGGGGACTTCCGGATGTTGTTCCCGGAATCGATCTGAAATTTTACTTATCGCTTCTCCAATAATCTGCACATTGTGGATAATAAATGTCTGAACAAGCTCATCATTATAGAAGGCTTTCTCTCCCCGGACAGAATATTTTTCGATTCTCTCGATGCATTCCTTAATATGGATGAGATAGAGCCGATCATCTTTATCATTCATATATTCACCGCCTGGTTCAGAATTTTGTCCTTTATATACCAGTGAATTCCTTTTTCCGTTAACACCTGAACCTTGCAATCAAGAAGGTCTTCCAGGTCAATCAGAAGCCCTGCCAAATCCATCAAGCTACGCTCCGGTTCCAGGTCAACCAGGAAATCAACATCGCTTCCTTTCTGTGCTTCACCGCGGGCAACCGAACCGAATACACGGATGTTTGACGCCCCATGTCTCCGGGTAATACTGAGAATCTCCGTCTTATAAGGTTGTAGGTCAGATATAGAATGAATCACCGGATATCACCATCCTGGAAGTGTGCCATGTTGACTTGAAATTCCAATTTGATTGTTTTGATGTAATTTTGAAAAATTATACAATAATTATACAACAAAAAAAGAGAAATACAACCACAAAACTATGTGTCCGATGCTACTGAATCCGGCAAACTTCTACGCCGTGGGAAACCTTCTGTTTCCATCCCGATATTCCGCTATTTTCATTCCACCGCCTGCCGTGGAAGATATAGAAGAGAGAAGACCTTCAGACCTTCCTCTTCAACCCTATATCCCCATGTTCTCCGTATCCTTCGTGGTAAAATTACAACCAACCTTTCAAAGTAAAACGAGGCCTTTTGATCTATCGCGCAATCCATCAAAAAAAATTCTTTGGAAGCTAATGAATCCTTCTAATCCTCATTACCTTTAAAAATAAATTTTGCGCCCCTGTCAGTTATAATCACTCCAACAACAAGCATAATGATGTTATACGGGATGGACAGGGCAACTATGAGCCATCCAAGATATAATCCTTTCCCTGCTCCCCATATCAGGTCAGAATAAAACCTTCTGCCATGGGTAAACCAGCCCGCCTGCATATCGTGGATTTTCCATAATACTCCACAGGCGATGTTTGAAATTACCATGGTCAATAAGAGTACAATGCCTATTCCCAGGTAACGCTTCCATTTTTTTGTGTCATGAAAATAATATGCCCAGATCGCGGCTATTACCGAATATACAACGGCCACGATTGCAATATACTGGTATGGGTGCGCATGGTGGTACAGGAACATTCTATACAACGCACCAAGCGGAGCTTTAAATACCAGTGAAATGACAAAATATATTACGGAGGCCACAACAAAAGAAACCACGCCGAATAATAATATCGATTTAAAAAATTTCATTTTCATTTTGTTACTCCCATGCCGGGACTGATACCGCTTTGCTTTCAATTTTGATACTATTCAGACCTCCCACTGCAGGAGAGCCTTCCAGGCTCGGTTTCGTGGCTCCGGCGTTCCTGCCGGAGAAGATATAAAGAAGTGGTTTTGATGGCGAATTGGATTATGCTTTTAAAATAGCTTAACAGAAATCTGCTATTCCGGGCCGGGAAATATGCAAAAAGGGGAAGAGCCTGTTAAAGAGGATCTTCCATTATTCCTTTCCCCCGTGCTTGCGGAGGAGGTCGGCCGTTTCTTTGTGTTTCCCTTTCACAGCATAGTACAATGGCGTCCGGCCTTTTTCGTCTTTTGCATTAATATCGGCCCCTTTGGATATGAGAAGACTTACTATCTCTGTATAGCCTTTTAAAACCCCCAAGTGCAATGGCGTCTGGCGCCATGTTTCCTTCGCATTAACATCGGCCCCTTTGGATATGAGAAGCTTTGCCACATCTGTACAGCACCAAGAAGCCGCTTTGTGCAATGGCGTCTCCCCGCCTATATCCTTTGCATTAACATCGGCCCCCTTGGATATGAGAAGCTTTGCGACAGCTGTTTTGCCTATCATGGCTGCCACGTGCAATGGCGTCCTGCCCAAATCATCCTTTGCATTAACATCGGCCCCCTTGGACATGAGGAGCCTTGCCATATCTTTATGTCCCCCACTAGCCGCCCAGTGCAATGGTGTATAGCCATTCTTACCCTTTGCGTTAATAAGTATTGGATTCTTTCTAAGAAGTTCTCTAACTTTCTCTAAATCCCCTGATTCGGCAGCCTTGCAAATTTCTTTGCTCATGGTTGCTTTTTCTTCTTTTGTCCATATATCGCTTTTTGTTGAAGTCTCCAGTGGAGTCGTTTTTGTTTCAGGCTTTCTTTCTTCACTCTTTTTTTTAGCCTTCTCAGTCGTATCTTTCCTTGCGGCATCACTACAAGAAGCCAAGATCAACACCACAAATAACATTAGAATTACAACAGTTTTCTTCATAACATCTCCTCCATTCATTGAATTCTACACAAGACAATTTCGTCAAAATTATCTTTCCCCCTTTTGCCCAGGCAAAACATGCAAAATGAGAAGATCCTGTCAAAGAGGAGTCTCGCTATTCCTTCCCGCCATGTTTACGGAGGAGGTCGGCCGTTTCTTTGTGTTTCCTTTTCACAGCATAGTACAATGGCGTCCGGCCTTCTTTGTCTTTTGCATTAACATTGGCCCCTTTAGAGATGAGAAGCTTTGCTATATCTGTATAGCCATACTTGGCCGACAAGTGCAATGGTATTTTGCCGCTATTATCCTTCGCATTTACTTCTGCGCCTTTTGATATGAGCATCTTTGCGGTATCTGTATGGCCTCCATTTGCCGCCTCGTGCAATGGCGTAGTGTTATGTTTGTTCTTTGCATTAACTTCAGCCCCTTTGGATATGAGAAACTTTACTACATCTGTTTGACCCCAGGAAGCCGCCCAGTGCAACGGCGTGTATCTACCTGCATTTCTCGTATTAACATCAGCTCCTTTGGATATGAGAAGCTTTACTATATCTGTATGCCCCCTGATAGATGCGAAGTGCAATGGCGTGCCTTTGTATTTATCTACAACATTGATAAGTTTTGGGTTTTTATTAAGAATCTTCTCGACTGCAGTTAAATCACCAATTTTTATCTTTTCAAAAAGCTTATTTTTTTCTTCACCGGCACAGGCCATCCCAAGAAGTAGCGTTAGTAACAATACAAGCATAATAGTTTTCCTCATAATATCTCCCCCGTTCATTGAATATTACAAAAGAATAATTTCGTCAATATTATCTTTTCACCTTTTGCAATTTCAACCGTGGGAACGGGTTCCTCTTCTGACATAATAAGATGATCATGCTCTCAGATGATGCCGCATGTTGCATTGTTTTGATACCCGGGAGTGAGGCATCTGTTTTTACTGATATTTCGAGGATAGGCTCTGAAACTTGTGATATAGCCATTTATCTCCCGGTACTTTGCTTTGCAAGTGGATCCGTATATGGTATCATGTAAGTAATTATTCACCGCAGAGTTCGCAGAGGACGCAGAGTTTCAAATGATCTATCAACTCAATCAATACGAAATTCTTATCTTCCAGAGCGAAGATAAAAAAGATTTCGTTGCCACAATCCTGGAAATGCCTACTATTTCAGGAGTGGGAGAAACCAGGGAGAAGGCTCTTCAGGAGTTGCAAATTGCTTTCGAAGGTGCACAGGAGATTTACCGGGAGCAGGAAAAAGATATGCCCCCTGCTATCAAGCTCCGCAAGTACAGCGGACAATTCAGGCTAAGGATTCCAAGAGAGCTTCATTACCGGTTGACCCGAAAAGCGATGATTGACAATATAAGCTTAAATCAGGAAGCGGTTTATTGCCTGACAAAGGGATTAAATATATAGGGGATTTACGCAAACGTCATTCCGAACTTGTTTCGGAATCTAATAATGACACCGTTTTTAATAGATCCTGAAACAAGTTCAGGATGACGTCTTCAGGGTAACGTTATAAGGCTGACTAAACATATTATTTAGTCAGCCCTTGTAAATTTATCCTATGGATCCTATTTGATACTATTCAATTATTATGCTTATTAATACCTTGCCGCTCCACGATAGCGGTTCGTGTAGTATTGCTTTTTCAGACTGTCAACTCTTACCGCTCCTCTGCTTGATGCGTGGATGAAATTGCTGTTGCCGATATATATTCCGACATGTGAGATTCCCTTTGTGTATGTTTCGAAAAATACCAGGTCGCCGGGTCGCATTTGTTTTTTGCTTATCGGTGTTCCGGCGTAATACTGGTGATGCGCCATACGGGGGATTTTCACGCCGTTTCTTCTATAGACATACTGTACATATCCTGAACAGTCGAAGGCTCTGGGGGTGGATCCTCCAAATACATAAGGCACGCCAATATAACGGAATGCTGTTTTAACGATTGCATTGCCGCCGGGGGATGAATGCCTTGAGTATCTGCTTGAGAGATTGTGATATTTTGAGCGATATGGCTTTTTAGTTGTTTTGGTTTTTTTGGAAGACCTTCTTTTTACCTTGAATGTTGGAACCTTTATGGTCTTGCCGTTAACAGTCATTACATTTATGTGTCTTTCAAGGGGAGTCTGATATTGGGCTCCGGACCCGTGTACTATTAGTGTGGATGTTGATGAGGAGTCAGTATTCAGCGGTATGACATCATCGTTTTTGTCGGGGATTAATATTGATTGTCCCGTTTTTAATTTCTTCTCGTTTTTAAGCGTCGGGTTTGCTCTTAGAATCTGCTCTACAGAAACTTTATTGTTTTTGGCGATTTTCCACAGGGTATCCTTTGATTTTACTGTATAGACAACCGCCGCATTCGCCGTCGCATTCACTATAACTATTGCAAGTAAGAATATCACTAAAGCCGTCAGTAATCTTTTTCTCAAAATCGTTTCCTCCTCAGGTTATCAACTGTCTTTAAACTTGTCATATTCAATCAGGTAGTTCTAAAATTTAATCATATTGTAATGGTTTGTTACCGTTTTGAAACTTTATTCTTTCATACTTTATAAAGTCCTCCCTATTTTATGTTAATAAAATGTTAACGATACACTATTTTCTAATCGGGGAGCATTTGCCCGCCATTTTATAAGGAAAAATTGAAATATATTAGAAAATATTCAAAGAAAAAAAGATGAGTTTCAAGTGAAATTATATGAACTTGTATAAAAATACATACATATTTAATCCCCGGACTTCTCGAATATGCCTGAGAACAACTTCTTTAGCGGAAAAAAGAGAGCTGAATTGGATTACAGCTATCAAATACCGCTCTGAGTTGACAGGAACTCCTCAGTCGTTTCCTGGATAGCTCTGTAACTCTCGAAGTTCATCTTGAGCGCCTCGTTTAGCCGATTATTGGCATCTCGGGCCATTCCAAGTCCGCGCTCCATGTATATCTCCTGCTTTGTATCAAGATAGAGCGTTAATTCGATTAAAGCTTCCAGGTATAATTTTATTCCTGCGGTGCCGGTGTTTAGCTCGGGCTTGACTTCATCCATCATATCCGAAGGAATATCCATTTTATTAATATCATCAAGCGTTTTTCTGAAATGGTTTTCCAGTTTGATGAGATGATCTCTGAAATCTCCAGAAGACATTTCCCTATTCCTGATTTTTTCACAGGCAGATTCCAACTCGTAATGTGTCTTTTCGAGTCGGGGTGGGGGAGCGTACCTATCAGGCAGGGACCTTTTACATTTCTCGCATTCTCTTGCATCAGGATAATTCAGATATCCGCATTCCGTACATAACATTTAATTCATCCCCTTGGCGTTTTATTTCTCAATAAAAGCGTTCTATACCTCTCATTTTTTCCCTTTTCACTATAATTCATTTTTACCGGCGATATATTCTATCCATAATCTCGCTCTTTCTATGCCGCGATTGCCGGGGTTGAAAGATAGGTATTTTCTGAAATTTTCAAGGGCGGTGTTGTAATTCTTCAACCTTGCCTGCATTATTGCCAGGTTCAGGTATGCCTCAGGCAAACGGGGATTCAACCCTATAACCTTCTTCCAGCATTTCTCCGCCTGGTCCGTGTTTCCCCTGGCGTCTTCGAGCATTGCCAGAATAGAATAAAGATTAACATTGTCAGGATCAATTTTCAGTCCTTTCTCAATCTGCTCGATTCCCTTATCATACTTATAGATAGACGCGGAATAATTCAGGGCGGCGGTAATGCGAATACGGATCCGCTCATCTTTTGAAAGCTCATCGTAAGGTCTTTTGTAATACTCGCTAAACAGCCATTGATGTGTCCTGTCGTCATAGTTTACAAGGTAAGGGGTCCTTTTGGGGAATCTCTGTGTCACTTTTTTATTCACATCAGGATCCAGAAAATTGACCGTTATTATTTTGTTTTCAAAAAATGGATCATTCCTGACGAAATATGTCGAAATCTGCTTTGGCGTTGTCTGGAGGAAAAGAACCACTCCATCTGGATTGCCCCCGTATTTATCCTGTATCAGCCTGAAGAATTTCGTGATCCTCCAGGGATATGAAACAGCTTCCCTTGATATTCCGGGTAATATGCCGGCCAGGGTGAATATAATGGTGAAAACAAGGAAAATCGCCGCCACGGGGACATATGCATTTTGTTTCACAGGCTTTTTATCGATATGCGTAAGATTCTGCATTCTTTCATTTATCTTTTGCTCCAGGAAGATTATCCCCCTTGCCGCCAGGATTGGTATCATGGCAAGCATCGTGAAATAATATCTCGGGCCGAACTCGTGGAATCCAAGTCCATAATAGAAATAATAAAAAATGACAGGTGATATGGCAAGAAGCATCAAAAACGCATTCAGCTTTCGTTTTTCGAATAGCGAAATTATCGAGAGCAAAACAATAAGGGGGGGCATCCATATAAATAGCCTGGTGAAGTTGAATGTTGTGTTCCATATAGCCTTGAGGTTGTTGTGTCCCCATACGCCCATTCCCCATTTTTCTTCAGAAAGATACTTCTGGAATCCGAATTTAAAAGGATTTCCCGTTTGCATATTATTGAAATAGAAAAGGATTCCTACAAATACAAAAAATGCTGATAACATCACGAGATATCTTGTAAAAAGTCTTTTTCTCGATTTCCATTTATCTTCATCTGCAGATCCATCTCCGCCCCGTATGAGGAAATATATTGCCGCAAAAAAGAAAATAATTGCAGGGAGTATTATGTCGGCAGGCCGCGTGAGAAAGGCGAACCCCAGGGATAGCCCGCCAATCAACGGATTCAAGAGAGAATCTTTATTGATGGATTTAAAGAAAAATAGAATGAATATTATATAGAAAAATAGAAAAGGCGTATGAACCAAAACAGTGATGCTGTTTAAAATAAAGAACGGTGCGACTGCAAGGAAAATTGCGGATAAAAGTCCGGTGTTTCTGTCGTACATTTGTTTTCCAAGGAAAAAAACAGCGATAATCGTAAGCACTGCAAATATTGAGTTGACTATGTATGGATTTTTCAGAAGGACAAAAGGAATGAGAAGGATGGAAAATCCCACCGTATATTTGCTGTAAAATTTCTCACTGTTTACAATCCCGTCACTCGCAAAAGAATCTGTGGGTTGGGGACCCTGTATGAAAACTTTTAGTTTGGACATTATTTTAGCCTGGTATATGTATGAAAACTCGTCGCCGGAAGAAATTACTTTATCGAGAAGGATAAACCTCAACAGAATCATCCCGGCAAGATATATAGCAAGGATAATTATCAGGCGCTTCCCTGTAAGGAGGCTGAAAATTCTATGCAAGGAGAAGGAATTGCCTGGAGAATATGTTTCTGATTTATTCTCCGATATTTTTTCCTGATGTACCGATCCATATTTAATCCATGCCATACATGCAACGAAAACCGCCAGGATATAGAGGATTGTGGGAATGATATAAGCTTTCAGGAATCGCCCCAGGATGTCCGTCAGGAATGGCCTGAATATTTTTATAGGTTCGGGAAACCTGCTGAAAAGCACATTGGCAGTATATGGGCTTGTGTTTGATGTGGCGAAGAATTTTTGCGCCGGTATCCTGATGTATAAAGCAATTGCAAGGAGAGCTATTGAAACCGCAAATAGAAAAATTGGCAGGATCATTCTGTTCGAATTATTTTGTTTGATGTTGCTTTTTGTCACTTTCTTCCCCAAATCCCATTTTCAAAAAACTTTAAACTG
The DNA here is from genome assembly GCA_021107945.1 of Vulcanimicrobiota bacterium. Classification (GTDB taxonomy): domain Bacteria; phylum Vulcanimicrobiota; class JAJTBE01; order JAJTBE01; family JAJTBE01; genus JAIORV01. The sequence goes on from JAIORV010000162.1 coordinate 82,094, forward strand.
CAATTCTATTATTCCCGGAATCATTGCCTATCAAGTGCTTTATCCCATTCTTCGAAATTTCACATAACTCCTGTTTGAGACGATCATTTCACAGGCTGCACTTTTATCTACAATTTAAACTCTATTATTTTAGTTAAGCTGTTTTCAGAAAATAGCTTCATCGGTTTAAATAGGTGAAAAGGGGGAAATTGATAATAAAAATCGAATATCTATTTTATAACCTATCAGCCAGCGGGAAACGGGATCTGCATCCTCTGCATCCTCTGCAAACTCCGCGGTGAATAATTACCTATGTTAATAACATTCATGGAGGTTTTTAAATATGAAAAATATTAAACTTGATTACTCCAATGTAATGGATTTTATTACTGAGGAAGATATTGAGCAAGAGAAAAAGAAGTATCTGGAAGCAAGAAAAAAGGTTGTCGAAAAATCAGGAGAGGGAAGTGATTATTTAGGTTGGCTTGATCTTCCCAAAAGGATTACCGATGATGAAATCGATGACATTCTTGAGACTGCGGCGCATATAAGGGAAGACAGCGATGTTTTCATTTCCGTAGGCATAGGCGGCTCATACCTTGGCGCAAGGGCGGCAATTGAAGCTCTAAGCCCCAATTTTTATAATATGAGCATGAAACCACAAATATATTTTGCCGGAAACTCCATTTCTCCGAGATACCTGAAGGATTTGAAATCGGTCATCGATGGGAAGAAAGTTACTATTAATATAATATCAAAATCCGGCACAACCACAGAGCCGGCGCTGGCGTTCAGGATGATAAGGGAATGGATGATCGAAAATTACGGGCAGAAAGATGTCTTCAAACGGATTGTCGCCACCACGGACAGCAGCAAAGGTGCGCTTCGACAGTTGGCGGACGAAGAGGGAATCAAGACATTTGTCATTCCCGATGATGTGGGAGGAAGATTCTCCGTACTGACGCCTGTTGGATTACTCCCCATTGCTGTCGCCGGGATTGATATAAGGAAGATGCTGGAAGGCGCGGCGGATGGAATGAAAGAGTTCCGGGACGAGGAGGATATCGCAAAAAATCCCTCTTCTATGTATGCAATTCTAAGAAATATTCTCTATGAAAAAGGTAAAAGAATCGAGATGTTATCTAATTTTGAGCCACAGCTTCATTATATTTCCGAATGGTGGAAGCAGTTATTCGGTGAGTCCGAGGGTAAGGACAACAAGGGACTGCATCCCACATCCTGCGATTTCACGACGGATCTCCATTCAATGGGACAATGGATTCAGGATGGATGCAGGAATATTATTGAAACATTCCTGAATGTAGAGGATCCGGAATCCACTATTGTTATAGGCATGGAAAAGAGGAATCTGGACCATCTTAATTACCTTGCAGGAAAAACTTTCAGGTATGTGAACGAACAGGCTTTTCTGGGAACCCGCGCCGCTCACAGAGACGGTGAAGTTCCCAATATGACCATAACGATTCCATCAATATCGCCTTACTATATTGGAAACCTGTTCTATTTCTTTGAATGGGCTGTTGCTGTGAGCGGGTATATGTTGGGAGTAAATCCCTTTAACCAGCCCGGTGTGGAGAGTTATAAGAAGAATATGTTTGCCCTGTTGGGGAAGCCTGGGTTTGAAGAGCAAAGCAGGGAAATAAGAGAAAAGCTGTCGGGACAGAAGAAATTTATAAGTGCAGGTTCACCGGGAAAGGCCGAAGTTGGAGCCGGTTAAAAATGAAACATTCAAACCGGGCATTCACATTAATCGAGATAATGATTAGCATTGCCATACTGGCGATATTGTTTACATCCCTGTTCGTTATTGCCGCCGATATGAAATGGATATCCCACGAAGCTGACTATTTCAACGCCGTACGCCTTATGAAGTTGAATGATAAGCTTGTGAAGGAAAAATCTTTTTATTCTTTACCTCCCGAGGTAAGGATAATCTCGTCAGACGGACGCGTATCCCTCGCGAACAGGTTTATTCTTCCCCAAAGTGTTGTTGTAATGACAAGTGATAATGAGACTTTGCTTCCCGATGATTACGGAGTGGATTCAAGAACCGGTGTTGTAACATTTCTTCCGGAGAAATTGGTGGGCAAGAAAGTCATTGTAAAATATTCATATCTGATTCCAGATTCCGGTGAATTATGCCGGATCCCGGAAAAATCGCCTTATTCCGTCGAGTTGATGAATAACCCCATCTCGGACGTGTTGATGGTAGAGCGGATAGACGGGAACCGGAAGACCCTCTTGGGAAAGAGTTCTTACAGTTTTAACCCTGGGGGCGGCTCCGTTTCGTTTGATGAAAATATAGCAGGCAAGGTGGTTGAAGTCAGATATATTGGGAAAAAGATCCTGAACATTTGCACGGGAAGGTTTGTTTCCCCGGGAACCCTCAATGAGTCCGGCGAGCCGACAGGCATGAAGCTAATAACTATCCGTGAGGTCTATGGCGCAGGCGGAAATACAATCGAGACGGTGCAAGTGAGGAAGTCGGATGACGGATGACGGAGGGCGGATGTTAGTCTGTAGGAGGGACGTCCCCGTCCCGATAAAAGGATGATGGAAAACGGATAACAGATGTTTTTTTCACCACGAAGCCACGGAGGTCACGAAGAATTTTAAATTTATAAAACTCCGTGTTCTCCGTGACTTCGTGGTAAATATAAACCTCCGCGACCTCTGCGTTGAATACAACAAAAGACGGTGACAATATGAAGAAATTTTGTTTAATACTATTTGTAATTGTGATATTTTGCTTGAATATATCCGTATCACATGCCGGAGAAATTCATAACGCCGCCGATAATGGCGATATAGAGAAAATCAAATCTCTTCTTGACGAAAAACCCGGACTTGTTAACGAGAAGGATGATCTGGGGCAGACCCCTCTGCATCATGCGGTTTATCATGGAAAAATCGAGGTCGTGAAACTGTTTGTGTCCAGGGGTGCAAATGTTAGCAGCAACTCCGGCAAATATGGTACTCCCCTTCATCAGGCGGCGTCAAGGGGGCATGAGGAGATTATTGCATTTCTACATACGAAAGGCGCGTATATCCAGGCGGAAGACAAGTACGGACAGGCTCCTCTTCACTGGGCCGCGTCCAGGGGCAAGAAGGGTGCGGTGGTTCTTCTATTATCCCTGGAAGCAGATGTAAACAAGAATGCGGGAGCTTACGGCACTCCGCTCCATCAGGCGGTTAACGGTAATCATCTGGAAATCGTGAAGATTCTTATTTCCAGGGGAGCAAATGTAAACGCCAGGGCAAAAAATTCTTTCACACCCTTACATGCTGCGTCTTTCAAGGGAAACATCGATATTGTAAGTCTTCTTATTTCAAAAGGAGCGGATATTAATTATAAATCAAGAAAAAACGGCACTCCTCTTCACCAGGCGGCGGCAGGAAGAAATTCCGATGTGATAGATCTGCTCATATCAAAAGGGGCGGATGTGAACTCGAAAAACAGGAAGGGATTGACACCTCTCCATCTTGCGGCGCTTTACGGAAGAAAAAAGAATGTGGAGATTCTCATATTAAAAGGCGCTGATGTAAACGCAAAAACAAAGAAGGGATGGACTCCCCTCTTTATTGCAAGGAAAAAGAAATATATAAAAGTGATCGAGATATTGGAGGAAAACGGGGGGAATGAGTAACCGTAGGGATTCAACGCAGAGATCGCGGAGTTCGCAGAGGAGAACCGGGGATAAAACATTGTATCTCTGTGCCCTCTGTGATCTCTGTGGTATAATAACAACCATCAATGGACGAGATTTTGTGTTTTTTCGACACCCTCTCTTCCGGTTTTCATCATTCTTTCTCCGTATTCCGTCCCTTGCTATCCGTTCCCTCTGCGTAAACTCTGCGTTCTCTGCGTTCTCTGCGTTAAATAAAAAACATCCGCAATCCAATATCTCCGAGTTATGCCCTTACCGTCTCCTCCCGGAAGATCTCGGACTGTGTCTTTGTCCTGGCAATTACTCGCCCTTTTCTGATAACATATAGCCTGTCCGCCCTTGTTCTCAAAGCTTCCTGAACATCGGGGGCGTCAATTACGTTGAAATCCGCGCTTTTGCCTACTTCCAGACCATAATCTGTAAGTCTCATCATCCTTGCGGAATCAATTGTGGGCATATTGAAAACTTCTTCTATCTCCGCCGGAGTTGACATTTGAGCGGCATGTGCCAGCAATTGACCCACCTCAAGCATATCGGCCTGTCCCAGAGTGGGATAGAATGTATCTTTGATGCAATCCTGTCCGTAAGCGACATTTACTCCAGCCGCCAGCAATTCCTTCACTCTGGTGATTCCCCGGCGAATGGGTTGTTTGTCGAGTCTGCCCTGAAGCATCAGGTTTGTGGCGGGGTTTGTTATCATATTCATTCTTGCTCTTTTAACAAGCCCGATTACTTTTATAGCATAATAGTCATTATATGCGGCAAGAGCGCAAGTATGGCCTGCCGTTACTCTTCCCTCGTATCTCTCTTTTATCGTTTTTGTGGCGTAATACTGAAGAGTCCTGGCGGTGTCGTCATCAGTCTCATCCACATGCATATCAATATCGGCATCAAATTTCTTGGCAAGCTCGAAGCAGAAATCTATATGTTTTTTCGAATCATCATATATCATCTCGTTGTAAGGCATACCACCGACGATATCGGCTCCCATTCTCATCGCTTCTTCCATCAATTCCTTCGAGCCGGGATCCTGGATTATACCTTCCTGGGGAAATGCCACGATTTGCAGATCCATAATGTCGCTGTATTTTTCTTTGACCCTGAGCATCGCTTCCGTGGGAAGAAGTCCGCCTATAGTGTCAACATCAACATGGGTTCTCATTTTAGTTGTGCCGTTCTTGACCGCCCATTTTATTACTCTGCCGGCTCTTTCCATGATATCTTCCTCGGTATAGTTCTTCTTTTTCTCCCATATAATTTCTATAGCCTCGGTCAATGTGCCGGATACGTTATCCCTCACAACCTCGCTAATCAGGATTTTGTCAAGGTGAATATGCGGATCAATGAATGTGGGGGTAACAAGTCTTCCTTCCGCGTCAATGTCGGTTTCGCCCCTGGCGTTTATCGAGGGGGCGATAATTTTTATTACTCCCTCCGCCACTCCTATATCAACGGTCTCCATGTTTCCCCTTAAAAGAGCATTTCTTATAATAAGTTCCATGTCAGACTACCTTCCTTTCATATACGATATTGTAAATACAACTTACCCGGAAATATACATGAACTTTGCAAATATCAGAACTCAAATAGACGGGAGCAAGTCATGTATTAAGTGTCAGTGTACCTATACTTTGGCCAATTCATTTTAGGCATAGCTGGAGAATAAACTGCCGCAATTCTCTGTTGATCCAAATCCCACCTGTTCCTGGGTATCTTTTGGGAGAGATTGGTTTCGCTAAGGACTCTTGAGACTTTTATACCTCTTGTTTCCCCTGTAAGGTGGTTTCCTCTGGTGCTTACATCACTTACTTTACCATGTTTTCTATAGCAATGTCTTACGCATAAAAAACATCCCAGGCATCTTTCATAATCAATCTTTCCTGTTTTTCCGGCATTGTCAAAGGCATGGACCGGACATACAAATTTGATGCTGTTGTCAGCGGGCTCCTCAGTATTATAACAATCATTACAATCACCACAATTGCCTGTTAATTCAATTTTATAAGAAGTCCTAAGTATTCCGCCAACTTTTATGCATTCATTATTGGGAATTTCTCCCCAATATTCGTTTCTTGGACGAAGTTGAAGACACCAATTCCTATGACAGTTACAAATCCAGGAAGTATAATCATCCTTACGCTTATCATCGGATTCTTTGAAATTATATATCTGATGCATCAGGTTGTAATCTTCAGCAACCTGCATATCTCTTTTAAGATTCGGTCCCAGTTCATTCTTATTGGCATCCAATGTGGGGAACCATGTTCCGCCCGCATCCTGGATTTCAGATTTCTTTTGCCGAAGACTTGTGCAGAAACAGAAATTTTGGCCCGGTTTATCAGGGTTGGAGATTTCCAGGAAATGCTGCGCTCTTTTAGTGTGCTTGCCGTCGCTTATAACAGCTTGATCACACATACATCCACATTTTACCCATTGAGTGTAGTCAACTTTATTATGTTTTATAACGTTAACCAGTTTGTCCCAGTCCCACAATATGGGAGAGATCCAATCAGCATAACCTGTGGCCCATAAAGGTTGTCCATCGTCTTTTAAGGGATCGTTTTTAATGAGACCATCATATCCGGAATAACCCACGGCCGAGTCCAGTTGGGCAGGAAGACACCGGTACAAAGGAGGATTCCAGGCTTTATATAGTTTTGCACTATGAACCTCTCCAAATTGATATTTTTCCACAAGATCGTAAGCTGTCTGTGCAAATTCAGCCTTTTTGCCGTGCTGGGGATCGCTTGCATCAGGAATCAGGAGCTGGGAGATGTTAGCTAAGAATTTTTCAAAATCCTTCTCACCCATACCGAAAATTAAGGGGCAACATTTAAATATTGATTTATAAGGGTTCTTTTTATCTTCCTTTACCAGGATTGCAAGGTGTAGTTTTTTAGTCAAAACGGTCTCAACCAAAAATCTGTAATCTTCTTTTTTCAAACTGCCATATTGCCCTTTAAACCAGGTTGTGAATTGCTCCCAGCAGTTATCTAAGGTATCACTTGCAAGAGTTTCAACCGGTTCATAGGGATAGACGGGTGGTGGATTATCTTTAGTGGTAACGGAAGACATAACCATTGTTATTAGATCATCAGAAGGATAAGGTTTGGTTTTAATAATCTTTGTAAATTTCTTATATTCGTCGGCGGATAATGACTGCTGTAAGAAGAAATGATTTTCTTTTGAATTTAACAAGTGCTTGAATAAGGTGATGAATTTATCAAATAGCTTTGTTTCGTTGGGATGCTCCGGCGGAGGAAAATGGGCTTCCTGATAGTTTAAGGTGTTGAAAAGACGTATGTAGCACCAATTAGGAGATGTAGATAACGCTGTAGTAAGGCTTGAGCTGCTGGAGCTGCCCAGCAGTGACGATAAATAGCCTGGAAGAATAATGCCTGCAGCAACGCCAGTCATTAAATTCAGAAAGTCTTTGCGGTTTAAATTAAGTTCCCATTTGTCTTCTGGCGGGGTAGGTTTCTCATTCATAATTTCCTCCTGTTTGATAATAAATCATTTAAGTATTTCAGGGAAATTTTGAGATGCTCCGAGATTCTCCCACTATTTGGATCTTCATAATTTGGCAGTTGTCATTTTGATGGTTTATTCCCATGGTATTTGTCGGAAGGATGAATGTCTAATAATTCGCATTTCTTCACCTTATTCCTGTTAAACAACTTATGACCGGACATGGAAAGGCTTCACTCAAAACTCCTGATTTTCTCTTCAACTATCTGATTTATCGGCTTTTGCTCGTTCTGAAACACCGCCGGCGCATTCTGTGAGAATTACGTCTTCCAATTTTAATTGTCCCAAACCTACTAAAAACCTACTGATTTTTTGTCCAGTTTTAGGGGTCTATTTTAAAATATTTGTAACTGTTCACCCCCATGCAGAAAATAATTTAAAAAATTTTCGATTGTTTGCATGAGTTTTCCTTTCTCTGTGTAATATATATGGTATGAAGAAAGGGCAGG
>JAIORV010000097.1 GCA_021107945.1 Vulcanimicrobiota bacterium
CAAGTCCTATTCCAGCGAAACGCTTCGACACAACTAAGGTATTCCCGGAGCGCCCGCATCCTCCCTGCAGTTCCGGTCGCTACACTCCCTCCACTGCAGGGAGGATTACTTTTCCGTTACAAGAACTCTTTTTTTGGGAATTATATCCACCTGCAACCATATTATCATATAAGGACTTACGCAAACGTCATTCCGAACTTGCCTGCCCTGAACTTGTTTCTAATCTTTATATACAATTAACAAAGTGAATATTGCTGAAATCCGAATTTTTATTAATCAGGACTTTTGCATGTTGTCATTGCGAGGAGCTTGCGACGAAGCAATCTCACTCTTTGGAGGCGAGAAGCGAGAGGGGAGAAACGAGATTAGAGGTGTGAGAATCACCTCTTCTCATTTCTCATCTCCCCTTTCCCGCTTCCTGTAAAAGAGATTGCTTCGCTTCGCTCGCAATGACAACACTCTTGAACCGTTTCTGCAATAATTATTCCGGCGTAAACTGCGACGACTGGAGGATATGATTCTTGGCTATAAACTGTATTTGTTAAATGTCATGAAAGATTAGAAACAAATTCAGGGCAGGCAAGTTCAGGATGACGTATTTAAGCCGCTGAAGCGGCTTGAGGGGAGGTAGCTTTATGTCAAGCCGCTTCAGCGGCTTAAAGCTGAGAGCTTTCTTTTAAGAAGGTCCCACAAAGAAATATTACTAGCATTAAATATAACTGGCATTTCAGATTAACCATGCTAACCGCCCTAACCATACCCCGGCTCCATGAACCTCACCATTCCGTTCCAGCCGAATGTTTGTACGCCGTGGCCGTCGCCTTTTTCGGGGTTGAAGTATTCGGAGAAGCCTGATTTGTCCAGGAGTTCGAAGGAGCTGTCTTTTATTTTGTCGGCCATTAATTTCGCGGGCATATATCCAGGCTTTTGTTGCTGGAGCTTTTCGAGCCCCTCATATACGAACACATTTACGTTCTGCCATACATTGCCGCGCCAGTATTGAGCGGGGTCGAATTTCTTGTGATCCGCCGCTGTTGTGGGGACGCCATATTTGACATTAAATTCATTCGGATTCATCAGGTGTCTTTCCACGAGTTTTGTGCCATGCTTCTCTCCGTCGAGCATCATCGGGTAGAACATCGCCGCGCTCTTCACTCCGGATTTCTTCTCGGCGTTTCCGCAGAGGTCAACATATTTATCTCCATCCCACATTTTTTCGAATATGGCCTCTTTTGTAGCATTTGCCCTTTCCCTGTATAATTTCGCGCCTTCCTTGTCGCCGACGGCGTCGCAAAGCTCTGATACGCATTCCATATTTCTTGCATACAGCACATTAAAGTCAACAGGCTCCACGTTAAATTGGTCGGACTCGAATACCCGGTCAAGATCCCATCCCATCATCTTGTACTCGGAAAAGAGTCTCATTTTCTTCACATCAATATCTTTCCTCTTGTCGCCGGATAACCCGATAGTCTCATCCCATCTCTGCGAGTTGTCCCATCCGCTCTCCCAGGGGTGGATTATGGATACAAGGTTATCGCCATCGGGGTCTCTTTTGTCGTGAAGGTAATTGTAATATCCCTTCAGCTTGGGCAACATTTCCTTCACAAATTCCTTGTCGCCGGTCTTTTTATATACTTCCTCGACAGCCATCCCGATAACCGGAGGTTGTGTTATATCGGAATGATCGGGGTATGACCAGTATGTGTTAACGAACTCTTCCCTCTTATTCTCCGGGACTTTCTGCCCGTCGGGTGTCTGAAGGAAAGCTTCGAAATGCTCTTTCGCCCAGTCCGGTACTTTTTGGGCATCGCCCCTGAAATAATTCATATGCGGCACAAATCCGTCCTCGTGCTGATTCGCGACGACTGCGCGCAACTCTTCTTTGGCAATGTCCGGCTCACGATCGGATTGTATCATCGCATGGAAGCAGGAATCCCACAGCCATTGTTTTCCCTCGTAATCGAGGTGAGAATCGTCTTCGACAACCTTGGATGGAGTTGTGAAAGTATGGCCGTTGATGGTGGTTCTGTTGCCCCGGAGGATACTGTATGCCTTTTCAATCACCCTTGCATTCCTGGGACTGACCCCGGGTTTTATGACGCAAGCTTTCTCCATCGCCTGCTTTTCTTTTGCGGGATCAACCGATTGATCGTCCAGGTATTTCAGGATTGTGGATCCTTCGAGCTTGGGTCTTGCACCGATTTTATAGGCGGGCTTTTCGTCAACGGACTCAACCTTAACATCTTTCGACTCAGATTCAATTTTCTTCCCGCCCACCTTGTCAGGTGATGCGGGAATACGGGAAATGCTTACAGAGTCGCCTTTCCTGAAAGGTGAAACGCTCTTTCTTTTCTTCCCCGCAGAGTCAGTGGTCAAGTCTGCGCCTGATGTCTGATATGCCTGCATACCCCTGCTTATCTTGTCCATTAGTAATACCTCCGGGTCTTATTGATTCCAATTCGTCCTGTTATCATCAATGTGGGTGAATGTTCTTTATATAATTGCCCCACATCGAACAGTCCGAGAACTATAATATGTAAATAAATCCCTTTGTTTATTTTAACATTTAATGCAAAGAAGGGGCAATCGGATCATGTTAAAAAGATGTTAAAAGATTGTTGTTTTTGGAGAAAGGGCAATTTATTCCCTTAGTGGTCATCGTGGCTTCGTGGTGAAAAAACACGTACATCCTGTAGTATCCGTTTATCGGGATGGGGACATCCCTCCTACAGATTCGGATGCATTATCCGTTTTCCGAATCCCTTCGTGCTCTCCGTGGCTTCGTGGTGAAATGGGAAGTGGGAAGTGGGAAGTGGGATCAGGCATTCATTATCCATTCTCTGCTCTCTATTTTCCTTATTTCCTTAGAGGCAAACATTCCTTATTTCTTCGTTCCGAGGATGGTTACTTCTTCTCTGTTATTATACAACTGCCTAACATTCTTTATCACGAAAGCTCTTTCCAGTGTTTTCAATGTTTTCTGTATAATTTTTTCCGGGTTCTTGCCGGTAAGTTTTATTGTCATGATAAGGGGCGCGCCTTGTTTCAGTCCCATAGCTGCCTGAACCGAGATGTTGGCCGAGTGTGCCGGATCGCGGTTCATATCATTTGTAAGTATGTCGAACGAGTTTCTTTTTGGGCTGTATAGCCTTGCATCTTTTTGGATAATTTTGATTTCTCCGAGTTTATGGAGTTCGGGATCAACGGGAGCCCTGTCTATTGCTGTCACTGCATATCCTTTTTCCAGGAGGACTTTTGACCATCCTCCGGGTGATGCGCCCAGGTCAAGTGCATTTTTTTCTTCGGGGTGCTCAAAATTAAAAACCTCGAACGCTTCCAGGAGCTTGAATCCCGACCTGCTCAATTGTCCCGGCTCCTTCGCAAAGCGTACAATTCCACCCGACCGTTCACACAGATTCTCCCGGGGTGTGGACATACCAATCATTGCGATTCGATTATAAGTGGAGTCGCCTCCGGAATCGGGAATCAGCTCTACTGCTTTTCCGGAGTCTATATCGATTCCGGTCGAGTCGCAAATATATAAAGAAATAATAATGTCGGGATTTTTCACCGTGGGAATTGCGGAATATTTCTCCAGCACGCATTTGTCAATCACCTTTTTATACGAGAATGCGCTTTGCTCGCGCTGGAAGGGCATTTTTCTAACCTGAACTGCGACTTTCTTGCCTGTTATCTCTTTCGCAGCCAACCAGTCTATCGTCTTAACAATCATTTCATCTGTGTGATCGGTATGAAAAAACAATACAATATCTATAGGTTGTATGTGTCTCAAGAAAATCGGTGGAGTTCGGCTGATCTCTTCAAAGAATTTATTTTTTTCCTGTGATATGGAAAATAAAAAGACCCCATCGGGAAACTTGTCAATTATTTTTACTCCTGAATCAATGCTCTTTATCTCTTTACTGGCATTCTTAACATATTTTTTCGATGCTGTACCCAGGAATATGTTATCAAAAGAATAAACTGTCAAATTATTTCCTGACCCCTCATTCTTTACTTTGTTTCTACAAAACATTCCAAAATCCCCTGAAATTAAAATAATTTTTTTACGAATTCTTCATGTTTTGCGTTAAAACTTGCCTTTTCATATGATATCGTTACTCATGCAGCACTTTACTCTCTTTCACATCTTCAAGTTGACCCGGTATGCCCAAATATAAAAAGGATTTTGATTTGAACGGTAGAAAATAAACCAGGGCAGTGAAAGATAAACGGCAGGGGTTGTAATATGGGCATTCATATTCTTGCATTATTTGGCAGTCCGAGAAGAGGCGGCAACACAGACATTCTCATGGAAGAGTTGCTTAACGGCATATCTCGGGATGGCGGTATTGATATAACCAGGATATATCTTTGTGATTATGATATTAAACCCTGCAAAGCTTGCGCATATTGCGAGATACATGGGGAATGCTGCATACAAGATGACATGTGTAAGATCTATCCCCTGCTTGACAGGTCACAGATAATTATTGTCTCATCCCCCGTATATTTCTTTGGTCTATCCGCGCAATGCAAGACAATGATAGACAGATGTCATATCATCTGGGCAAGGAAGTTTGTTCTCAACGAACCCTGGTCCGAGGATGATGAGATGGTCCGACAGGGATTTTTCATCTCTGCTGCGGGAACAAACAACCCAAGTCTGTTTTACGGAGGGGAGATGACGATCAGGAATTTCTTCGATTGTCTTGATATTTTATACCAGGGGGCGATTATGGTCAGGGGCGTCCAGGAAAAGGGAGAGGTAAGGAAAAAAGTAAATGCGCTTAAAAACGCATATAACAAGGGCGTTGAGTTGGTAAATCCATATTAAGCTTTCTTTTAGTCCCACAATTCTCCATCGCCACCGCAGTAGAAACATCTTCCCATGCCGTTGTAAAAACATATAAAACCAATGGAATCCCAATGAACAAAATTATTTACAATAAAACAATCGCCTGTTTCATACTGACAGCAATTTTACTTATTGCTATTTCCATAACAGGGTGCCTGAAAGCATCCCGGAAACCGAATCAAGAATCACCCCGGAAACCAACAGAAATATTAAATACGTCTCCTGAAAATAAGACCGATGCAAAAATAAAAATCCCGAAATACTGGTTCAAATTCCGGGGAAACCTGAGAAATACGGGGACAAACTTAAATACAACAGGTCCTGATAAACCGGTCTTAAAATGGAAATTCAGGGCAAAGCATGAAATTATGTCCTCTGCGTCATTCTCATCCTCCGGTGATGTATTCATCGGCTCCCACGATGGAAACATATATATTGTCGGTCGTGACGGGAAAGGCTCGATTTTTTTTCATACAAAAGAGACAATAACCTCAACTCCCCTAGTTGTCGAATATTATGATCGAATATTATGGGGGAATTTCGATGGAAATTTCTACTGTGTGGACGGCAAGGGAAATCTTCAATTCAAGTTCGATACCGGGGACTGGATCCCATCATCCCCGACAATCTCCGGGGACGGGAAAATATTTGTCACATGTCGGAATGGATTTCTGTATTGCCTTGATATGAAAGGCGAGCTAATATGGAAATTCGAAATCGGCAAGCAGGATTATGAGATCCAGTCGTCCCCCGCAATCTTCGAAAACAGCGTTATAGTGGGATCTGCCGCGGGATTCGTATATCGCATTGACTTTGACGGAAGCTTGATATGGAAGTTCAAAACAGACGGCGATATTTATGCCTCGCCTGCGGTTGATAATAATGGAAATATATTTATAGGATCGTGGGACGGCACATTTTATTGCGTTGATAAAAACGGGAAATCGGTATGGAAATACGAAGCAGGTTCAAAAATCACATCCTCCGCCACTCTCACCATAAAGGGACAGATTGTATTCGGAGCGCATGACGGCAATGTTTATTCCCTTGATAAAGCGGGCAATATTTTATGGAAATTTGATTCGGGAAAATCCATAGAATCCTCACCGGCATCAGATAGGAACGGCAATATTTATGTGGGATCCGATATTGGAAAGATGTTTGCCCTCACCCCGCGCGGGGGAAAGATATGGGAATTTGAGACCAAAAAGCCTGTCCTCTCGTCTCCGTCAATTGGTAAAAACGGTGAAATTGTATTCGGATGCGAGGATAAGTATATATATTGTATTTGGGACAAAAAATAAAGTGACTATTCACCGCAAAGACCACAAAGATTAAAAATTTTCTTTGCATTCTTTGCAGGCAACGTAGCGCGGGTCTTCAGACCCGCTAATCATCCTCAGAGCTACGTTGTATTCAGCAAACCTAAAGGTTTGAGCTACAGATCCTTATATCTCCGAAAATCCATTTCAGCTTCTTTTCTCCTGCCCATTCTCTCAAGAACCTCGCCTCGCTTCAGGTATGTGTTTGCAAGTCCCGGGTCAATCTCAATCGCCTTGTTGAAATCCTTCAGAGCTTCCTCATCCCTGCCCAGCTCGTAATTCAATGTCCCCCGCGTGACATATGCATCATTATAATCGGGATCTATCTCGATTGCCATGTTAAGGTCGCAAAGCGCTTGCGCCAATTCGCCTGTCTCTTTGTATGACAATCCCCTTCCACAATATGCCATTGCTGAATCGGGGTTGATATCGAGGGCACTGTTGTTGTCCTCGATTGATTCCTCATATTCGCCAATATCGTGACATATAAGGGCGCGGCAAATAAAGGCCTCCTCATATTCCGGGTTTATCTCCAGTGAACGGTTTAAATCCCCTATCGCCTCTCTGTAATTCCCCACGGCGTAATTTGCGAACCCTCGCCACAGGTAGGCTTCATCAAAGTCCGGATCCAAATCTATAGCCCTGTTGAAGTCGCCGATTGCCCTCCCGAATTCCTCAACCTCCCTGAAAACCAGCCCCCTTCCAACAAATGCCTCGGCGTAACCGGGATCGATAAGTATTGCCGAGTTGAAATCATCGAGAGCTTTATTGTTGTCGCCAATGATTGATTTGATGGATCCTCTCTTACAAAGGGCGGAGACATAGGCGGGGTCGGCATCTATCGCCCTCGAGTAGTCTTCATTTGCTTTTTGGAGATTATCAAGATTTTCATAGGCCATTCCCCTCCACAGGTAAGGCCGGGCGAAATCCGAGTCCAACAGAATTGCCCTGCCGAATTGTTTTATCGCCTTCTCATAATCCCCCTTGTTGTACGAAGCGATTCCGTGGTTAAAAAAAGCGGTGGGTGTTTTTAAGACATGCTTCATATTCTCCAGCGTAACCATTATATGATGTATTGATTCCGGACGATCCGCAGGCTTTATCTCGAGCATTTTCATTACCAGAGCTTCGAATCCCGGCGTAACCTCCGGATTCATGTTTTTTATCTTCTCAAAAGAGAAAGCCGGTAACTCCGGGGTTGCGGGGTTTATACCCGTCAGCAGGTAATGAATAATTGCTCCCAGTGAATATATGTTGCTTTTCTCGTCAACGATTCCCTTGTATTGTTCCGGCGAAGCAAATCCCGGGATGCCCGTCATTGCCCCTTTTTTTATTGACCTGAAAAAATGTGACAATCCCGGATCGGCAAGGTAAACCCTGTCCCCCGCCGACACTATAAAATGCGAGGGCTTGAGATTACAAAGAAAGATGGGGGGATACCTGCCGTGTAAATAATCGAGGAGATCCAGCATCTGATGAAGCCAAACTATGACCTGGGATTGGGGCAGCGGTGTGTTTTTTCTTTCATACATAATTGTCTGGAGATCCTGCCCATAAACAAAA
The DNA here is from genome assembly GCA_021107945.1 of Vulcanimicrobiota bacterium. Taxonomy (GTDB): domain Bacteria; phylum Vulcanimicrobiota; class JAJTBE01; order JAJTBE01; family JAJTBE01; genus JAIORV01. Next base: position 7,747 of record JAIORV010000097.1, read on the forward strand.
GCTGTTACCAGATGTAATTTTCCATTTTCGAGAAAAAGTTTTATGAATCGCGGAAGTGATTTATGTGTAATATGAAAAATGTTATTAATCTTTTTATCAAGAATGTTGATTATCTCTTTTTTTCTTGCTTTTTCTGCGCCAGGTTCTCCGGGTTCATTATTTTCAACAAACATCTTTTCCGGTGTGAAGTATAATTTTTCTCCTGCAAAGTCTCTCCTGATATCCTGGGGCAGGATGATTTCCTTGATCGCCACCCTTGCGCCGGATTCGGTATCCCTCGCCCTGAAAACCGCCCCGGTCTCACCCCTGTGCACAATTGACTCCACCCTGTATTTTCCCCCGATGACATCCGACTCACCCGGCGCATCAAACTCGCCAATGCCCTCGGAAGCAAGAGCACCTCCGCATTTCCCACAGAACCGGGAGGCCTCCTCGTTTTCCGCATTACATTTTTTACAGATAATATTGGACATGTATCTGATTTCTAAGTTATGACGGAGATTCCCTTTTATGTAATCAAGTCAGGTAAGATTCATGTTTTTTTATATCTATTCACCGCAAAGGGTGCAAAGGAGGACGGAAGCCAGAGACCAGAGGCCGGATGACGGAGGCAAGTTTCCTGGGCGTGGTGATATTGCCCGCGGCATGACCCTGAATTATGAGCTTGTCAAAACGGGATTAGCTTGGCAGTGGAAATATTCGAATTATCCGACCCTGGGGAAGTTGGAGAACGAAGCACGGAGATCACGGCAGGGACTGGCAGGGGAAGAATCCGATTCCACCTTGGGACTGGAGGAAGGGGAAAAGATAATATTTACGAAATTGCTTCTTATATCCAATAGAAATAGTCCAAAGAAAGGAGATAAATATGAATCCTGAGATAGCAGGAATGTTTGACCGGGCTGAGGAGTTAATCAGAGAATTGGAAGATGAATACACAAGGTGTAAGAAAGAAAGAGACATAACTGAAAAGCTTAAGAACATAACTCATGAGTTAATAGAGAAATTGAGGCATATACTTGACCATGCAACAAGGGTGGCATGGGAAAAATATATTGCTCCAAAACTGAATAAAGAAGAAAAAGGCAAAGCTAGAGTTTACTTCCCAATTACGAATAAGACAGAGGGTTTTAAATCTATACTTGGGCGAGCCAAAATGCAGAATTTGGAGAAAGTAAACAAAGTTTTTTATGATTTTCTATTAAAACAACAACTATTTTCATCCTCCAAAAACAAATGGTTGATACAGTTAGCAAATCTTGCAGCAGAGGGGAAGCATGTTGAATTTGTGCCTCAGAGAATTAAAAAGCACCATCTAAAAACATTAACCACACCGGAAGGTATAAATATTATTTTGGAGACTGCAGGAAATGCAAAAATATCAATTGGGGAAATTATTATAGGTGACCCAAAAGGCGAAAGAAGTTATGACCCTTCTAAACTTAGTGCGCGGGAGTGTTCCTGGGAATCTATTGTCATTAAAGACTATGATATTGATGTCCTCGATTTTTGCAAGGGAGTATATGCAAAGACGCGTAAACTTGTGGAAGAGATGCCTAATTGATTGTAGTCAAACGGCAACTTTCCAGATTGACTTTTTTGGGGAGGATACAAATTAAACCTTGCAAAATGCAAACAAAAATTCTTTCTGTTAAAGCGTTAAGAACAGTATAATAACGGCGTTTGATGGACTTGACAAATGTGACCAACCAAAAGTATAATATCTATAAACGTTGGTTATTTTTGGGGTGGTTATATGGATTTAATAAAGAGTGTCCTACAAGAGGAATTGGAATCATCACTTGAAACGCAGAAATACTATCAGAAGGAAATAAGCAAACTTCCGAGAGGAAGCTTATCAAAGAAAAAGACGGGTGGTAAAGCTTATTATTATTTGTCTTACAAGGAAGGTTCCAAAGTCAAGACCGACTACCTGGGCAAACTCTCCGATGAAAAAATCAAAGACTATCAAGACAGGATAAACAAGCGAAGACATTATCAAAGTCAATTGAGAAAGGTCACCAAGAAAATAAAATATTTACGGAAGGTTTTGAATGTTAAAGCAATTTGAATTGGTGGACGAAATCCTGAAAGCCCTGGACAAGGAAGGCGTCCTTGTTAATATCATTATTGTGGGGAGCTGGTGTATTTATTTCTATAAACACCATTTTGAGGAAGCTAGAATCCTGTCCAATATAACAACTCTGGACATTGATATCGATGTGAACCCTCTTCGCAAGGAGAAGAGAAAAGTTAATATTTCCGACATATTAATATCCCTGGGGTTTGACCTGCGTTTTCATGGTGATGGTTCTATTTCTTTGATACATCCGGAAATCAAAGCAGAATTCCTCGTTCCGGAAATAGGAAGGCCTGCCCATGATCCCATCAAAATACCCGGATTCGGAATCACAGCACAACCCTTGCGATGGCTTAATCTCCTGGAAGAGGAAGTTATCACTGTAGATTATAAAGGCATGCAGGTGAAGGTTCCCCATCCTGCCCGGTTTGCAGTCCATAAACTTATAATATCCCAACGGAGAATCGGGAGGAATCCAAAGGTTAAAAAAGATATTCACCAAGGAATTGAGGTTGCAAGAATGCTTATCGAAATGGGACAAGCTGGAAAACTCAATGAGATTATCGGGGGATTATCCTTGAAACAAAAAAAACTTGTCAGAAAAGCCCTGGCGGGTGTGGATTCATCATTTATAGAAAAATTGCTATCCAATAATGGGGAAGTGTAAACAATAATTTCGCAAAAGGTAGGAAGGGGGGATACTTTGCTTTTCCGGATAGTATTCATGCGGGTTCAAGTGGGTGAGCATGAAGTGGGCAAGCATGAAGTTGGCAAAATGAAGGGAGTGTGGGGCATCTTTAGGACAAAATGTTTCCAAAACAGGATAATACAGTGCTATTTTATACCAAATACGACACGATTTTCTATAACTAAAAAACCCACCGTTTTCTTGAAATGGCGGGTTTTGTTATTGTTTTTGGGATGGGCGGAGAGGGACTTGAACCCACGACCTCCTGAATGTAAGTCAGATGCTCTAGCCAACTGAGCTACCCGCCCGATGAAAAAATGAAAAATTATCCTTTCCGGGTAATATTCTTTACGATTATTTGCCCGGATTTGACAGGAAGGCAGGAATATTTCACCTGCCTCCGTCGATTGTAAAGTGACCCCAACGGGATTCGAACCCGTGATCTTCACCTTGAAAGGGTGATGTCCTAGGCCGCTAGACGATGGGGCCGTTTTTTATACCAAAATTATTAACATTCCGGTGGATCTTCCACATAAAACAAAGGCCATCAAATAGGATGGGCCCACCCGGATTCGAACCAGGGACCGATCGGTTATGAGCCGACTGCTCTACCGCTGAGCTATGGGCCCTCATGTCCTTTGACGCTGTTTATTATAATGTAAAACATCCTCCAGGTCAATACCCATGACAAAAATATTTTACAACCAGGTTGACATTTACCCGGACAATGCCTTTAAATTCAACGCAGAGCTCGCAGAGACCGCAGAGGAGAACTAATAAATATCTGCGATATTTCCAATATTGAGTCATGAAGTGGGAAGTGGGAAATGGGAAAAAATAGAAATTTTGAGATTTTTCGATGTTCTTTTATCCGTTGTTCGTTTTGGGGGGTGCGGTGAAGAGAGAGAGAGCCACCGGGAAGACGCTGAAGCGCCTGTTTTTTATAGGGTTGTGTGTATTCCCTTCTTCCCCCGGATAAATCCGGGGGTTAGTCTCATGGGAGATCTAAAAACCTCTCATGCCTGACCTCCATCCTCCAGCTTCCATATTCCGTCATCCATTACCCTCTGCGTTCTCTGTGGTGAATGGGAAAAAGGAAAAGGGAAAAAAGGAAAAGACCGGGGTTTTGAGGTTTTTCGATACTCTCTTATCCGTTATTATTCATTTTCTTCGTGACCTCCGTGGCTTCGTGGTGAATTCCATTCTCCATTCTCCGGACCCCTCTGTGTACTCTGTGCCCTCTGTGGTAAAAAAACACTTGTCCTTCGAACCTCTTTGTGGGGTTTGTGGTGAATAAATAAATCTGTCATACATTTTTCACAATCCGTTTTATCGGGATTGGGAAATCCCTCCTACAGATCTAATCTTTCATGACATCTCCTCAACCTCCGATGGGGACTGGATTTCAGAGGTCAGGAGATGTCCCGGGACAAGGTCTTCAAGCTCCGTTGCTTTGCCTCGGACATCCGGTTTAGAGGTTTTTCAAATATATGGAAGGGGGAAATGAGAAGCGAGAAATGAGAAAAGAATTTCTCAACTCTCGTCTCCCGATTCTCTTTTCTTATTTCCACCACACCATTAACCTTCAGAATCTGGAAGCCTCTGAAGAGGCTAAGACGGCGTGGTTAAGCCATTCTCTCTCCACCACAATAAATTGTGGTGTTGTTCTAAAAAACAATTGCGGTGTTGTTCTAAAATTAATAGTTGCATTATTGTCAATGCACTCTAAATATCACATCCATTTCCATGTAAATGTAAATGGATATAAAGATTAGCCTACAGATCCGGGCTCGTATTTTTCTTCGTGTCCTCCGTGGCTTCGTGGTGAATTCTATCCTCCATTCTCCGGACCCCTCTGTGTACTCTGTGCCCTCTGTGGTAAAAAAACACTTGTCCTTCGAACCTCTTTGTGGGGTTTGTGGTGAATAAATAAATCTGTCATACATTTTTCACAATCCGTTTTATCGGGATTGGGAAATCCCTCCTACAGATCTGGGCTCTATTTTTCTTCGTGTCTGGAGCCTGCGCTGAACTTGTTTCAGTGTGTCTTCGTGGTGAATTCTATCCTCCGAATTCCTCTGCGATCTCTGCGTCCTCTGCGTTGAAAAACACATCCGAGCTGTGTTATCCGACATCCGCTCCTGCGAATATGCCCAGTGTTACTTCCATATTCATCGGGCGGTATGTCATGGGGGTGGTTTCTTCTTCCGGGACTCCCTCTTCACGGAAAATGCGGTTTATCAACTGCTCGCAAGTTTTTCCTCCGCATGCGCCCATTCCCACATTCAATTCCGCCTTCAACTGATTCATATCACGAACGCCCGCCCGGATAAGCTTCCTTACCTCGGAATCCCAAACACGGGAACATTTGCAGACAATCACATCTTCAAACTTAGTTTTATTTGCCTCTTTTTCTACAAGCTTCACATCCTCCGGCGACTGAATCCTTATTCCCGCAACCCGGCAGGCATGCCCGGCAGGGACATTGAGCTTCACAAGAAGGGTTCTGTCGGCGAATTTGGGATTTGATATTTTCAGAATCTCAGCATCTACAATGTAATTCCCGTCAACATCCACAACGGGGAATTTATCACCCACCCCAATTGTCTCACTCAGAAGCTCGAACGGAACCGTCACATGGGCGAATCCCTCGTCGGATTTCCTGAAATCGACGAGCGTAATGGCAAGCCCGGGGCATATTGCCACACATTTCCCGCAGGCGGAGCATTTCCCATCAAAAGATGGAATCCCCATCAATGTGTCATTGTCGATTTTAATCGAGTTATGGGGACATACCTCCGTGCAAGGGTTGCATGGAATTTCCTGGAAGCAATGGATTACCGGGAATACTCCCTCTTTCCTGTCGGAGTATTTTACAGGATAAGTCCTGCCGGGTCTGCTCTTTAGAATGTCAGATTTTTCATGCCATTCATCAGGAATTTCCACATCATCGCCAAGATCGGCGGCAATCGTAAGCCCAGCTATTTTTCCGCTGAACATCGCGGCGCTTGCCTCGGCAATCTCGGCGGCGTCACCTGCGGCATAAACGTCCATACCTATCTTTTTTGCGAATTGATACATCTCCGATATGGGATTCAAGCCCACCGCTATGAGAACCGTGTCAACATCAAACGCCTGTTCGGTTCCGGGAATCGGGTTGAAGAATGGATCGATTCTGATAATCTTTATGGATTTCACGCCATTGTCATCGCCGGAAGCTTCAATGGCGGTATGTGATAAATATATGGGTACTCCCAGTCGTTTCAGCTTGTCGGCGTGAACCTTATATCCGCCAACCCGGGGCATTGCCTCGACCAGTCCCGCCACCTTGATCCCGGCTTGTATGGCGTGATAACCTGCAATAAGCCCGACATTTCCACCGCCGATGATGAAGAGGCGGTGAGACGGGCGAACGAGATCCCGGTTGACCAGTGTCTGAAATGCTCCGGCGCCATATACCCCGGGGAGATCCCATCCGGGGAAGCCCAGGGCTTTTTCTCTTGCGCCGGCGGCGACAAGAAGCTTCGATGGCTTGACAAGAAAATAGTTCTTTCCCTGTATAACTCCAATTTTCTTATCCACAAAAACACCGAGTGCCGATGTATTTAAAAAGACTTTCACATTTTCATATTTATGAATCTCGGATTTGAGGATATTTGCAATGTCAATCCCCCTTGTTCCCGCGTAACAATCGGCAATTGAGCCAAAGAATGTATGTGTCTGCAGGACAAGCTTTCCGCCGAGACTTGCCCTGTCATCAACGAGTATGACGGATCTGCTGAGTTTCCCCAGCTCAATGGCGGCGGCGATCCCGGCAGGTCCTCCGCCAATCACCATTACATCACATTGTTTTGTCTCTACATCTCGAAAATGGGCATCGTAATAATCATCGGGAGGAAGATCGGGCAATTCCTCGCAGGAATATATCTTCATCCCGGATTTCACGGGCTCCATGCAAGCTTTGACGGCGAGTCCGTCGGCGATAACGGTGCATTGACTGCACTGCCCGTTGGCGCAGAACATCCCCTGGGGGCTTCCGTCTTTGATGTGATGTCCGAATACATTTATACCGTTGGCAAAAAGTGATGATGATATCACCTCGCCCTCAATGCCGATCATTTCTTTATCGTTAAAATTAAATGTGAATTCATCCCTTTCGTGAATCGGAAGGATAGGATGTTTGTTTAATCTTTCGTTTTTGCTCATGAATGCTTCTCCATTTTTTTGCTTCTTTTTCTTGTGTTTTTTTTACCACAGAGGTCACAGAGGTAATATCTTAAAACCCTCTGAAACGCCTTAAAATCAACATTTGGTAGTCCCCTAGAAAGATGGACTGAACAGTTACAAAATATGTTATTAACCGAAATCTTCATTGTTTATTCTTTTTTACATAAGCTCTGTTCACCATAATAATGATAAATATCAGAAAAGCGAATAAAGGCAAGAAAAGAATTAAAACAGGTATAATAATAACCGGATTCTTAATAGAGTATATTATGACTATCAGAATTTGGCCAAGGACTATAATCTGTGAATCCGTGCCAAGTAAATAACGATCAGATATGTATGCCGTCAACTCCAAGTAAATGAAACTAACTAACGGAACACTCAAAATAAAATATATAATTGCATAAATTACTCCCATTAGTCTGAAACGGTAAATAATAAAAAATATCCCTGTAAGAATAGAGATAATAAGGAGAATTCCGAGGCAATTTGATAATATATAATACTTGGTACTCAGGGAGAATAGTATTGTAATGACAATATTTGATGTGATTATTATAAGTAAAGCGGGTAGGAATGAACGGAATTTACTTATAGGATCATTATAATCATTCTTCTCACATTCACTTTTCATATAGGTACACCTCGATATTGTATTATAGATAGCTGTATAGCTTTTTTCATTTCACATCGCCAGGTATTTGAAAGATGTCCCGTTGGCAGAAGTGACACATATAAAACTCAAAAATTATCAATGTCCTCTGTGAGCTCTGTGTCCTCTGTGGTGAATTCCTGTCCTCTGTGGTGAATCCAAACAATCTTCCACCCGGTTTTGTCTTTTCCTTTAACCCTTGACACCATTATATTTAACGCTTACAATATTCAAGATAAATCTTTAAAAAACGACTTCTTCTGACAAGGAATCGTCAGGATAAATACGAATCTTTTATAAAAGGTGAGAAAAAATGGACTTATTATATAAAATACTTTTTGTGATACCGGCGATATTGCTTTCGTTCGTGGTTCATGAGATGTGCCATGCATATGCAGCTTATCTATTTGGAGATCCGACCCCGAAATTCGATGGAAGATTGAGTCCGGATCCAAGAAAGCACATCGACCCGTTTGGCGCGGCGCTCATTGTGATACTACTCCTTATAGGCAGCCGGTTTATTTTTGGCTGGGCGAAGCCTGTGTCGGTCAATGCCAACAATTTCAAGAATCCCAGGCAGGATATGGCCTGGGTTGCGTTTGCGGGTCCTTTGTCCAACTTCGCAATGGCGGCGGCGGTAGGGATGTTGCTGAAATTCGGGGTTGTATCCGCGGGGACGTTATTCGGACAATTTATTGTTGTTTTTGTAATGGTAAACCTTGGATTGGGTATATTTAATATGATACCCTTTCCACCCCTTGACGGCTCCAAAATTATTTATGGAATACTTCCCTCGGACATTGCGTATAAGCTTATGGCAATGGAAATGAAATATGCCCGGTTTGTACCGTTCGTGCTGATTATTTTAATTCTGTCCGGACTTCTGGATCCGATTATCGGTTACCCGTATGCTTTCTTGTTCAGAGTTTTCACGGGGTTGAATATATGACGAATTATTGGAGATAAGAAGTTTGATGCAGTAAAGATGATTGAGAGAACCCGGATAAACTGAACAAAGAACCATCAAAAAGGACAAATAAAGTGAAACCTGACAGTAATTTTGAATACGAAATAGGGTTCTCCTCACATACCGGAAACGTGAAGGACTTAAACGAAGACAATTACTGTGCGGAGCGCAGGGAAGATCTCGACGGAGGATGGACGGCCATGCTCGCCGTTTCCGACGGAGTGGGAGGTTTTTCCCTTGGCGAAATTGCAAGTAAGATTGCAATAAACCATATGGAGAAATTTTTTAAGCTTGGCGAGTTCAGACAGATGTACGATGAAACGGAAATCATCGAGCCCCACAGGGTAATCCAGGAATTATATACCAGGATAAACCATATCATCCTCTCCATGGCTGAGAAAGAAAACCGGCAAGTGGGATGCACGCTGGCCTCCGGTCTTTTTTATGGGAACTCCGTTTATATTGCAGGTGTCGGCAACAGCAGAGCATATTTTATCAGGAACGGAGGCATTAAAAAGATTACAGAGGATCAGTCGCCTCCCCTTACTAAAGTAAACCTGGATAAGCTTACATCCGATGAAACCCTGGATACCGGACGGAAGAATGGATATCTGAATTCTCTGGGATCCGAGATTACACTCAAAGCTGATATTCATCATATAAACGCAGAAGACGGGGATATTTTCCTCTTCTGTACCGACGGGCTGTATTCACAAGTGGAAGAAATGGAGATCGTCAACACCGTCGCCGAGAACCCGACAATGCAAGCATTTTGTAATGCGCTTATAGACAGGGCAAACTTTGCGGGTGGAGCGGATAATGTTTCAGTGACGGCTCTGAGGATTTCACGAAAAAAGAAGACCCTCCGGAGTATCCTTGCAGGCAGGAAAAAGGGAGAAAGTTTCCTTACGCAGCCGGTTTTAATAATTGCAACTCTCATAGGAATATTATTGTTGCTGGTAGTACTGCTTATGGGGAAAAAATACCTTTTCAGTGAAAAGAGAAAAAAAGAACCTCACGACATTGTAGCTACAATGCCGGTAGGTCAAACAACTTCATACAACAGCATAACGCTGCAATCAAAAATTCCTCTGAATTATATCTATATAAATAATGATAAAAAGTCGATTAAAGAGGATATTGTTACTTTTGAATTCGAAAACGATGACAATACGATAAAGATAATGCCCGACTTCAATAAAATTAAGAAAAAACCGAAGCTCTACACGCTGACCATGAGCGGGCTGAACAGGAACCTCACGGTTATTCAGGCAAGGAAAAACAAAATAACACTTAATTATGATACAGTTACGGTTCACCTCACCGCAGGCTCCAAGATTGATTTCATAGCAAAAGAGGAGAGAACGGGCGAGAAATTCATATTGAGGGTCAATAAACTGGGAAGTCCTTTTATAATCAATATGAAAGCTGAGGAGAATGTTCAGGTGATGATATTGCCGGATAAGAAGAAGTAAGGTTATTTTGAAGGAGAACCCAGGGGACGAGATCCTTCGCTGATTAATACATCGGAGGTAAGTAAAACCCGTCCTTGCCAGGATTTATCCAGGAATGGTAAAGATCGTATTCCGCTCAGGATGACACAGCATTGATCTTTTTATTAGCCGATTCACTCCGTCCCATAAAATGCATATAAAGATTAGACATAATGCCGGGGGCGGCTTCCCTCTGCCGACTGCGCAGGACGCTTTGGAAACAATCAAATTTATAGATATTTTTGAGTTTGTAAATATAATCTGACATTTTCAATAAAAACCTTGCCCTTTTCAAGTAAATCAACTGCATCTTGACTGGAGATAACCGGTATATATCCATATTCCCCGATTTGTCGCTTTTCAAAAGCAAGATGTAATTCTCTTCCCATGATACCTGGAAAAATTCCTGTTTTCACGAAATGTTTCCCAAAATTTGAGATCACGCCTTTATGAGATGAAAATGTTAGATTTTTTGTTAGCAATACCGCCTGAGTTGAGAAGAACATTGCATAATATGTTCTGGAAACTGATGATTCATAATCTTCAGCATTAATAAGTATTTCAGAACTCTTAATATATTTTTCAGCCTTTTCTATCAGAGACTTGATCTCATTCATACAGCTATCCCTTCTCTTTTCACATTTAAAAGAACAGGTCCCTTGCTGCATTGTAATTCTTTCTCTGAAACAGGATAAATTGCTATTAGTGTATCATGTTTAAGAGCAATTTCATAAATTGTATCTATCATTCTGTCTATCTCTTTCCCCGGCGATACTTTCCCCGACAAAACAATCATCAGGTCAATATCCGAATTATCATCGGCATCACCCCGCGCCCAGGAGCCATAGAGAATAATCTGCCTTAACCTCTTTCCATAGAGTACTGAGATTTTTCTCTTTACTTCATCTAAAATAATATTAATTTCCATATTTGACCTCAAATAAAAATTCAACCGGCAGACATAAAAACCTGCCGGTTGAAAATCAAGAATGTTTATGTTCTTGTTATGGCTTCATCAGTCTTCCTATAAACAGAACGCTCCCGGTTCTCTTGTCTCTGATTACAAATACAAACGGATGATCCGCCCTGAAAAGCTTTGGCTTCTTCGAGGGGCCGGCAGCGGATTTCGTCATTACCACTGCTGTTGCAGCGGCGGCTTCCGTACCGGCTTCATAGATCGAGACATATGTCTTGTGAATTACGGCGGAGATGAAGAGGTCCTTTTTGCCGGTCATTCCAGAGAAATCCGCCTTTGATGAGAATGCTTGGGACATTCCCATTTTCTTGAGGGTATCGCCCAAAGAGAAGCTTGAATCGAGCTTAAATTTTGGCATTATTACTCCCACTTTTTGATGCCTCATACCCTTTATCCATTTATCCATATTGCCTGAATTCAGCTTTTTTTCAAGTTGATAGATTCCGTTAACTTTATCGGGAAGCAGGATAACCATTGATATATCCCTTCCCCTGTAAGGCATTTCAAGAATCTGGACTCCGTCTGCGTTGTTATACTTGAAATATGAGCTTTGATGCATCATATCGGTTTTGATTGACTTCCCATCCGCAAGCTTGAATGTCTCTTTCTGCGTCATTTCCGGGTCAAACCGGCTGAGCCATTCATCCTTGAAATATATGGCGTTTGTAAGGACAAGCCTGGTGTCGGAAGTCAGGATTCCTTTGGAGAGAAGATCCTTAATTTTTCCGTTTGTTTCTTTCTCGACCCATGTATTTATTGTTACACGAGCTTTTTCCGTGGCTCTTTTAAAATCGACAATCTGTAAGCCACCGTCATAATAGGTCTTTATTACATTGAGAAACGAGTCGAGGAATTTGTAACCTTTCTGACCCCATAACCTGTTTGCGACATTTAATTGATATCCCCGCCTCTTTCCTCCCTCGTCGAGGGATTTCATGATATCGCTAAAGGACTTGTGAAGTCTTTTTTGCGGCAAATCGTAATGGAGTACTTTTGACATTTGTTTTTGAGTATTCCCCTTTGCGCCCGCATAAGTCATTCCAAGGGCGGTGGAGATGCTATACGGCGACAGGAAAAGGTTCTGCTTGCTTCCGGCACATAATTTCCTGTAAATATCAAATCCAAAATCGTTGTTTCCCTTTACCAGTGTCTTCATATCATCGGACATGCCCGGTTTTCGTGCCGGATACGCAGTCCCGGAGATAAGCAATCCGATGATAATCATCAGCGTTATGAATATTGTCGTTCTCTTCATTACAATCACTCCTTATGGTATTTCTTTATTATGCCAGTGAAAATTTATTGATGAAAAAAGATAGCCTCCATTGTCAATCTATACAGGAATCTTTTTAAATAATTCCCCAAACGTAGATTTTTTTTTTTTGATCTGCGGCGAGACGCCGCAGCCACCGGCATTGTTATAATGGTGGGGGCGGCGTCTCGCCGCCCAAACAAGGGGGATATGGGGAATGGGACATGGGAGTCGGGAAGCGGGATCCGTTCCCCTTTGTGGTCTTTGCAATGAAAAACAAATCCGTTATCGGGACGAGGACGTCCCTCCTATATGGGAAATGGGAAAAGTGATGTGGGAAAGGGGATCCGTCCTCCGTGTCCTTCGTGCCTTCGTGGTAATAAAAAATGGGATCAGGGCTCCGTTTATCGGGATTGGGAAATCCCTCCTACAGTTCTGATACCTGAACTTCGGCCTCAGGCTCTCCTGTCTCCGGCTCCTGACTTCCGGCATCTTTTCCCTTGTCTTTATGGGGGATCTTTATGAATTTCATGATCAGGAACCCACCTATAAGTAAAGCCATAAAGGCAATTGTCAGGGTGTTAAAGTGATGATCGATAAAGTACTGGATTTTCTCACCGAATATCATGATAAGACCGGCAACCAGGAAGAACCTTGCTCCCCTGCTTATCACCGTTACTATTACAAATTTCCAGAAATCGACATAAAAAACACCGGCAGATATGGCAAATACCTTGTAAGGTACGGGTGTGAACCCGGCTATCCCGATAGCCCATTCCTCGTATTTCTGGAAATAACCATGTATCTGTTCAACTCTCTCTTCTTTTACGAATTTCAGGAGGACAGGCTTTCCGCCCTTGATCCCGATAAAGTAACCCAGCATTCCGCCTGTTACGGATCCCACAAGACATATAAGCGCATATAAAAGCGCCAACTTCGGATTTGCCACGCACATTGCGACAAGCAGGAGGTCCGGTGGAACGGGAAAAAACGATGACCCGGAAAACGCCAGAATGAGAAGGGCAATGGGTGCATACGGCGTCTGAGCCCACATGAGAACCCAATCTTTCAGCCAATGTATCCAGTCTATTGCATTATGAAACAACTGCATTCTTTACTCCTTTATTTATAAGCTTTTCGAGAAGAACGCCCGCCATCTGACGCCTGTATTTATCGGTGGAGCGAAGGTCGGTTATGGGAGTTACTTCCGTTGTGATGATTTCACAAGCTTCCTTAACAACCTCATCGCTTATTTCCTTGCCGTTCAGGTATTCCTCGGTCTTTGGTGTGCGGACAACGGTCGGAGCCACAGCTCCGAGAGATATTCTTACATCCTCCAGTTTGTTACCGGTTATATTGGCGCAAAATGCCATGGAAACTTTTGCGCATGCAAGAGCTTTTCTCTGCCCCAGTTTTATAAAATCAGAAAAATATGTATTCTCAAGAGGTTTGAACCTTATAGCTGTAAGTAATTCCTGGTCCGTCCTTACGGTTTTTCCAGGTCCGGTGAAAAAATCAGATGCTTTTACGAACCTGCTTTTCCCCTTACTTTCAAGTCTAAATTCCGCATTGAGAGTGTATAGAGCGGGAATTGAGTCACCTGAAGGTGAGGCATGACAAATATTTCCTCCTATCGTCCCCCTGTTCCTGACCTGTGGCGATCCCACAGAGGCACATGCCGAGGCAAGCACATTTGCTTTTTGGTTTATTAGATCCAAGCCTGCAATCTCACCATGAGTCGATAGAGGCCCAATATAAATATATCCATCCCTTTCCTCGATAAATTTAAGCTCTTTTATATAACTTAAATCGAGAAACGAGTGTCGATCCAATTTCTTTTCCTCTTTTAAGACACTTATATCGGTGCATCCCGCGACAGGCCTGAGTCTGTCTCCCTCTCTTTCAAGAATCATAAGTGCTTCCATAACAGTTTTGGGGCGGTAATATGCCATCTTAATCCTCCGGAAATAATATTTTCAACCTGATATTCTTTTTCCGGCAAGATATTCCTGTTACATCAGGTTGAGTATCCCGGGGAAGGATTTTATATTGTTTTGCCCGAATTTGTATATGATAGTAGATTCAAAAAGGAATTAGCTATTTACAATAATAAATGTCGATTTAATTGGAATGACGATAAAACCGCAAAGAAGCAAAGAACGCAAAGAAAGTTATTATTAACCTTTGTGGTCTTTGCGGTGAATATATTAAAAAGGAGTTTTGCACATGCCGGCAATCAATCCTGAAAACACAATATTTGTAGCCCTCTCTTTCGAGGGGCCTGATGTTTATTCACAGGCAGGCGGGCTGGGCGTAAGAATGACGGAATTATGCCGCGGCCTTGCCGAGTGGGGATTTGAAACACATCTTTTCTTCATAGGAGATCCTAAAAAACCAGAGGAAGAAAAACATTTCAACAACAAGCTGATTCTCCACCGCTGGTGTCAGTGGATAAGTAAACACCATCCCAATGGCGTATATCAGGGCGAGGATGGAAAAATTAACGATTACAGGAATTCAATCCCGCACCACCTTGTCGAAAACATAATTTATCCCGCCGCACTCTCAAATAAAAGAGTTGTTATCCTGGCGGAGGAATGGCACACGACAAGCACCGTGATTAAACTTCATCACTATCTCAAGGCGGTGGGATTGAGAGATTTTGTTATAATTTTCTGGAACGCCAACAATACTTATGGATTCTGGAACGTCGAATGGGAATCGCTGAAAAAGGCCTGCACGATAACCACGGTCAGCAGGTATATGAAGCATATTATGTGGAAATATGATATTAACGCCATGGCGATACCCAACGGTATTCCCAGGAGATTCCTCGAGCCTCTCGACAGGCGGTGGGTCGATTATTTGCGGCACATATTCCACAATAAATATTTCCTGGTAAAATTCGGCAGATATACACCCGACAAGAGATGGGTGATGGCGGTTGAATCTATCTGGAAGCTGAAGAGTATGGGTGAGGACTCTTGTCTTGTAATGAGGGGAGGTATGGAACCGCACCGGGCGGAGGTAATGAGGGCTGCAAAATTCTTAGGGTTGAGAGTCAAGGAGCTTGAATCGAACGAGGTCGGTGGAAGAAGCTTCGAGGAGATTGCAGGCGCACTTGAAAAGTACAGGGATTATGACATTATAGAAATGAAATTCTTTGTTCCCGATGAATTCAGGAATCTCATGTTCGCCTCGGCTGATGCTGTTCTTGCCAACTCTGGACATGAGCCTTTCGGTATAGTGGGGCTAGAAGTTATGGCGACGGGAGGCCTTCCATTAGTCGGCACGACAGGAGAAGACTACGCCCAGGCTTTCCAGAATTCCATCACCGTGGAATCCGACGACCCCGGCGAAGTTGCTTCATATTTAAAGTATCTCCAGGAAAACCCCGGAATGATCAGGAAGATCCGGCAACAGGCACAACATACGGCGCAGATGTACACATGGGACAGGGTGCTGGAGGATCTCCTGGGAAAACTGGAATATATCGGAAGAGCATTTGGAGTTATAGGTTGATGGAGGTCGAAATTGTAGGAGGGACGTCCTCGTCCCGATAAACTTAAGCTTTAATAAGGAGCATAATTAATCATGGAAGAGAAGCGAAAAATAGTAATAGGCAATGCCAACATCATGACGCTGGGAGAGAGCAACCGTTTCATCAAAGACGGGGCGGTGTATGTCGAGAATGGAATAATAAAGGACATCGGCCATACTGTCGAGATTTCCGACAAATATCCCGGTTCTGACTTCGAGGATATGCGGGGACTTCTCATGCTTCCCGGTAATATTATAGCCCATACTCACCTTTACTCCTCGCTTGCAAGGGGAATGGGACTCAAGGACGATGCGCCTTCGAATTTTGTCGAGATTCTCGAAAGATTATGGTGGAGGCTGGACAAGGTTCTTACCGAGGAGGACAATTACTACTCGGCGATGGTGGCTCTCCTGCAATGTATAAGGTATGGCACAACCACGATCATCGATCACCATGCAAGTCCCGGGGCGATCGGGGGAAGTCTTGATGTGCTTGCAAGGGCGGTTTTCGAGTCGGGAATCCGCGCTTCTCTTTGCTATGAGGTAACCGACAGAGGCGGCGAGGAAGAAGCGATAGCGGGGATAAAAGAAAATGTCCGATTTATGAAAAAATGCAGACAATATCCCACAAGCTTTGTCAGAGGGGCATTCGGAATACACGCGTCTTTCACCGCGTCGGACGAGACATTGAAAAAATGCCTGAAAGAGATTGAAGGTCTCGATAATGTTGTATTCCATCTTCATGTCGAGGAGGATATGGCCGACAGGATAGACAGCGAGGAGAAATACGGCGTCCCCGTGCTGTTCAGACTGAAGAATATGGGAGTAACGAAACACCCGGTTCTTGCCATACACTGCGTTAACATCAGGGAAGATGAAATAGACATTCTTGAGTCGGAAAAGATCCTCGTGGTTCACAACCCGGAATCAAATATGAACAACGCCGTAGGGGTCGCTCCCGTGTTGGAAATGATGGACAGAGGCGTAACGGTTGGACTGGGAACCGACGGTATGACCGCGGACTATTTCCAGGAGATGAAAGTTCTGCCACTTCTTCACAAAATCCATTCCGGCGATCCCCGTACATACTCGTTTGACAGGCTCTACCAGACAATATTCCTCAACAATCCAAAGATCTGTAAGCATTTCTGGAAAGATGCCTCGCTGGGGGCGATTGAGCCGGGAGCCTATGCGGATTTAATTGGACTTGATTACATTCCGCCCACACCTTTGAATGCGGACAACTTCCTTGGGCATTGTCTGTTCGGCATGAATTCTTCCATGATAGACACCACAATCGTAAACGGTCAGCTTTTAATGAAAAAGAGAAAGATCCTTCACCTTGATGAGGAAAGGATTTTCGCCCGTTCCAGGGAGCTTGCGTCGAAGCTGTGGAAGAGATTTTAAAAATCTGGCGGGTAAATATTTGAAGGATCAAAATTAACCGCAAAGAAGCAAAGAACGCAAAGTGGTCTTTGTGGTGAAAAAACAAATCCATTATCGGGACGAGGACGTCCCTCCTACAGATCTGGAGAATTCCAACCTCCGAATCCCTCTGTGGTCTTTGTGGTCTTTGCGGTGAATAAACAAATCCGTCGTCCATTATTCGCAATCCGTTTATCGGGATTAGGAAATCCCTCCTATAAAGGAAAGGGGAAAGGGGACATGGGAAACGAGATCCATTATCCGTCATCCATTATCCATTTTCCAATATCCATTATCCGTTTGTCGAGATGGTCATACAGATTCGACCTGCGTCATCAGTTTTCCGAATCCCTCCGTGTTCTCCGTGGCTTCGTGGTGAATGGAAAAAGAGAAAAGGGATTCTTCCTCCTCTAATCCTCCGTTTTATCCTCCACACCCATGTTTTTCATCAGGTTGCCCATAAATTCATTAAACCTGAGAATTACCCCGGAGATCTCGTCCTTTGATTTGATTTTCCTGAAATTTTTCAGATCAACCGGTATTTCCACAGGCATAACAAGCATGCGCTCCATAAGGCAATACCTGTTTTTTATTATGGCCTTCCTGTCCAGAACAAGTCCGATTATTGCCGATGATTCCTGGTTCTGCGGAATATAGAATACATGAGCGGGAATTGTCGCCGATTGACTCCTGATAACTTTTAGCGACTCATATACATTTATCCCGTGAAGCATCAGCCTGTTTATATAATCCACATGGGGTCCTATCACGATGTAGCCTCCGGGCAGATCAAGAAACTCTCTTTCATCCGGGTTTCCGTCCTTGAATTCAATTTTCTGATCCCATTCATAAGGTTTATTGTTTATGCCGACCCGAGCTTTGAACGTATGCGTCGAAGAATCTTTTCCATTTATCTTTACATTTACCGGGATTGTTTTCATTTCAAGGGTAATAGAATCTCTCTCCCGTGCGAACTCCCTGGACTTATCGACAAGACTTTTTACCTTCTTTTTGTTTCCCGCTAACTCGTCCAGAATAATCATCAGGGTTTGTTGCTGCCAGTCCAGTCTTTTATCTAGTGTTTTCAGTCCCTGGTCATATGCGCTTGTTTCAATCAAGAATGTCATTGCGTTTCTGAGATTGAAGTAATCCGCCGCCGTAACGCCCATATTCTTCATCGATCCCAGGTCGCCGTAGGGTCCTGCGTAGTAAAAAGCTCTTGTTCCTCTTGATTTCAATATCGGGAATACCTTTTTATCACATATTTCCCTTGCATATTTTGCCAGAGGCGGATAGACATCGGGGTTCCTTCCCGCTCCCAGTAGTATATCGAAGCAATCCGACATCCACCATGCATGACTTGTTACAATAACGGGAATCGAGGAGAATTCGTGCAAATCAAAGACAACATCGGGAGAAACGCGGTTAAAAACTCCCACACAAGCACGGGCTTCGGAACTTTTCAACGCCTGATAATCCCTGTTTATATCTGTCTCACTCAGATTTCCTCTTCCACTCCTGCCCCAGAATCCGCCGATTTTTTCATAACTTTCAAGGGCGTCGCCGGCTCCGTTGGGATTGAGGCAGGGGATAATATAGAATGTAAAATTTTCCAGGTAATTTGTCGTCCTGCTGTTTTTTTTGCAGGCCATATCCCTGACAAAGCTAATAATCGCTTCCATCCCGGCAGGTTCACTCCCATGAGCTCTGGCGATTATCATGACTTTAAGCTTCTTGTCGTCGGGAATTTTTTTGTTGTCGATAGTCACAAGATATATGGGTGTATTATACCTTTGGCTTGTTCCTGCTTCTTCTATCGATATGTTCTTGTTTGACTCGGCAATTTTTTCCAGAAAATCAACCATTTCCTGGTATTTTGTAAAATAGCTGCTCTTTTCAAATGGGGTCTGCAGTTTCTCGCCGGAAGATGCAAGACGGTTCTGAGACAGAACCTCAGCTATCTCCGCGGAATACGCACAAGGAGCTATAGAGAAGATCGGAATAAATAAAAAAAGATAGTAGAACGCTATTTTAGATTGCTTTTTACTCATATACCCACCATTTCCTTATTTTTCCCTCAACTTTGTCACATACCCGCCATACTCCTCTTGTATGGTAGTAAAATAACCAGGTAGAATAGAGAGCCGGCGTAGCGGCATTGCTTCTATCTCCGGCTCCCCCTCATCAAACCGTATGTTCGTGCAATTGATGAAAGAGTTTGGGATTCACTATTTTTCCGGACCGCCCGAAGATGTTGAGGAAAAAAGCTCTTTCCAAAGGCGGAAGGCGGTTAAAAAATGATAGTTCAAGACCTGACCCCTACTTGACATCATCATTGTTCTATATTATAGAAGCTTTGGATTTAATGTTAAAAAACCTTTTCTCATCTACAATCAGAATAAAATTGCTGAACCTTTTCTTAACCAATCCTGATAAGAACTTTTACATAAGAGAAATACAACGGTTGGTCAAGAAAACTCTTTCTGCCATCCGCAAAGAGCTTAACAATCTGGAAAGCATAAGGATTACCAAATGGGAAACATGAAGTCTGATTAGATCAAATCATCAATACTGATCTCTTCTTTTGGAAGATTTTCAAGCTCTTTTTGATTCCCAGCCCCTCCGAAGAAATTCGAGAGAGCAACAGTCTCTTCTTCTTTGGGATTTTCAAGCTCCTTTTTGATTCTATCAATTGTGTCTCTTAGCTGCATGATTTCATCATTTGTGGGACTTAAAGGGCAGGGCAAATTTATATTAATGATAAGAGTAATGGGAATATTCTCAGCTTCTTTGGGGGTTTTACCTGTCATTTCTTCAGTTTCCGGGAATGTGGTGATATTAACTATTGCTCCATCGCTCTTGATATTAAGGACTTGTTGAATATCTTTTTCCTTCTCATCCAAAGCTGCATTATCCTTTTCCAACGCTATTTGAACGATTTTTTCCCCTCTTTCATTTTTAACTCTTTTATATTCTGCAATGCTATAATTACTCAGCAATAAGATCGTTGGAGAAATCTGTGTGTATTTTATCTTATCGCAATACTCAATCTCTATTCTTTGCACCAATTCATTCCATGTCAATGGTCTGTCAAAAAAGGAAATTAACTTCTTATATACAGGGGTTCTGAACAGGATTTTCTTCATGACCTCCTTTGATTTCTCTCTGTTCCAGGGAAGCATCTTGACAAAATCAACAAGATTCGGAATTGGTAATATGGTTAGATCAAGTGGAGAACTCACAGATCTCAGATATTGCACCGGATTCTCCACAATATTTCCTGAAGAATCCAGGATATGTATCATCTTATTTGAACATAAGAACCTGGTGAAGAAACTTACTGTTTGGTCTTTAAGTTTCCCCTCCATATACTCAATTATTTTCCTGGGATCTGTGGGCCTTGTACCATGTTCACTCGTAATTGCCATAGTTACAAGGAAATCCTCAAATTCATTGTGCTGATAATATATGATGAGATAATCCTTCAGAGGAATTAATGGAATTGATGGTTTCTTGCTCTTTTCCGTTTGCATCTTATTCACTGGCCTTTCAGAATTGTTCATCATATTCTCCTGCTTTAATAAAAAAATATCTCTATAATCGAGGCGATTCTCCCCGGGCTTCCGTCCCGAATCCCGAACCCCGAATTCCGAATCCCGGGTCCAATATATCAAGGGCATTGCGGTATATTGGAGCCACTTTAAAGAATTTGGTTCTCTTAATCGATTTCTTGCCAACTTTCTGCAGAAAGCCTGCGTCCAGCAATTGCTTCAGGGCTTCATCCAGTACCTTGTCTTCATTTTCTAATTCCAATATCTCAATTAGATCTTTCCTGGAGAATTTAACCTTTTCTTCCCCCCTGAAATACTCAACTTTCTCTCGTATATCCCTAAAAATGTTATAGAGGTAATCATTTAACTTGGAGGACGAAGCATCCTTCAGGCCAAAATCGACCGCTTCCCTCCCAATAATAGAGCCTTGATTGTCTCTCTTCCTGTTATACAAATCAATCTGGCTGTCTTTTGCTTTTCCCACAAAATTTAGCAGATCCCTGGGAGATATGTTTCCATGACCATCTTGCAGCCTGGAGAAAATATAGTCTCGTGTTGACACCTGACTTCCATCAGGGTTCTCATAATTCTTTCCAAAAAGCCATTCGAACAATTCAACCGCACTTTGCTCGGAAATACCATTCCCCCCATTATTGAGGAAAAACTGAATCCTCTTTGAAAGAAGCATTATGAGATGAGTATCATCCCATTCAATTTTCAAAACCTTATCAGAAAAATGATCCTTGTTTACAAAAGGAAGTTCATCATATATATCATCTCTTATAAATATCTTCAGCTTTATGTATTCATGAATACGAAAATCTGAATAAGCAGTCATTAGTGTGCCCAGGATTTGTCTTTGATTGTCCCTGTTACCCGATCCGGGCCAGGGATAGATTTCATCCACCCGGTCAAACAGTACCCAGACTTCGATAATGCCTTTCCCTTTCTCCCCTCTTGTGAAATTAATATCTTTCAAGACATCATCAATCAACCTGAGCAAAACACGCAGATTCTCTTCCTTTTCTTCAATGTTTTCATGAGGTGCTCTGAATTCAACGGTTCCTTTCGGCCCTTCGGGTAATTGAATTCCAAGGGATTTAATATATTTTGGAAGATTGCGAACAATTCCGGGGTCATGTTTATCTCCGGTATATAGCTTTAATTTTGATAGGTAATTTTCAAGCTTTGATGTATCGATGTTGTATTTTGTGTTATTGGAAATAAAACGTTCACCGATCTTCGAGGCTATATAGATTTCCCATAAGTGCGTCAATTCATTGTGTGAGTCGGATGTGTCGGGTATTTTGCCAAAACTCCTGACAGCTTCAGTAAATTTATTGAGCTCTCTTACCTCATTTGGGTCATCAATAAAAATAAGGATCTTGTCTGCGATTTCCGGAATTTCAGGATAATGGCCCTGTTTCTTTTTTAGGATCTGAATAATCGCGCTCTTACCGGAACCCTTTGGGCCTGTTATGATGCTTTTTCTCCCGGAAACCACTTCAAGAAAATCGAGAGTCTCATAGAAATATTCCGGGAGGTAATTATCATCCTCGGCATTTAAATCTCCTATCCTCAATTTTCTCAGGAATTTGATCTTGCTTTCTTTTGTATTATATTGATCCATAAGATCTCCTCATAATGATTCCAATTGTACTTCACCAAGTAGATTCTTTGTCAGGAAGAGTGGATCCTCTTTGTCCTTGGATGAATACCTATGAGACTTTTGAAATCTAATGGTTGCTAGTGCAAGATTAAAAGGACAGAACTTTGTAAAAACAGCTTAATTAATGCCGGCAAAAAAAGGGAAGTGGCAACATATAAACAATTAAATTTTGATAATTAATAAATCAGGAGTTTTTGAAGATGGACAAAGGACTTGAAAATTACAATCAAATAAAACATTTTGCCATTGATAAAGGGGCATCGCTTTTTGGGGTGGCGGATATATCTGATAAGAAGGAGCATATAAACATATACCCGGAAAAGATCCTCGATAAATTCGACCGGGCTATTTCAATTGGACTTCGGCTCTCCAGCACCGTGCTGAAAACTATTGTGGATCGCCCCAACAAGCTTTACACCCGGCATTACAAGATAGTAAACATGTTATTGGATCAACTTGCAATACTCGTGGGGAATAAGATTCAGGAAGAAGGATACAACTATATTCCCATTCCTGCATCGGTTCTGCTTGATTGGACCGAGTTGACTGCCCACGCTTCTCATCGTGCGATAGCGTATTATGCCGGGCTCGGTTGGCGGGGCAGAAGCAGCTTGATTGTGAATCCGCAATATGGAGCGTGTGTACGCTATGTTTCCATTCTTACCGATATGCCGTTAACGGCGGATGCGCCTATAGAAATGAGTTGTGGAAAATGCAGGGCATGTATCGATGTCTGTCCTGCGGGAGCGATTCATGAAGACGGTTACGATCTCGATGCCTGCCATAAAATGCTCAAACATTTCGATAAAACATTACATACAAGTCTTATATGCGGCGTATGCGTGAAAGCTTGCAGGGGCAGGGAGAAGCAATAAAGGATCTTCCTGCTTTCCGTTGAAAAATTGGGATGCCGGAATTGAAATTATCGGGCGTTCTTTTATTATTTGTGAAAAAATGCCCTGACAAATAGAGAATTAACAGAGAATTATATGAAAGATCTCAGCGAAGAAAATTTAATATCCCTTGCAATAAATGGATCGGAGTTGGCCTGGAGGGAAGTTTATCACAGGTACTTCAATCGTGTAAGAAGAGTTGTCGCGTGGAGAAAATGGGGCTTCACCCGCGCCGAGGTTGATGAAATCATACAGGAAGTATTTCTTGAGCTTATAAAGGCGCTTCCAAACTTTCGATACGAAGCTTCACTTTCCACATTTCTCACAAAACTCTCAAAAAACAAGTGTATTTCGGTCTTGCGCAGGAAAAACGCTCAAAAACGTGTCCGGGAAGAATATGGTTTTGTTTTCGACGATAGACAGATAGACAGGGAAACGGAGCGGAAGTTATTTGTGGAATCGAAAATAGGAAATCCCGAGGAGATACTAATTTTTGGCGAAGAAGCCATGGGCTTGATGAAGGCTATGAAGAACCTGAACCCCGATTGCCGTGAGGTGATAAAAAAGAGGTATTTCGATGAGCTTTCATACAAGGAGATTTGCGGCCAGTTAGATTTACCCCTGGGAACGGTCTGTTCAAGACTGAAACGTTGCCTTTTACGCCTGAAAGAAATTATTCTGAAAAATTCCGGGGAAGTTTAGGAATTTTTTTAAACTTTTAGCGACAATGTAGGTATAAACAGGAAACGGAATGAGGAAAATAGTATTGTTTCTAAGGAAATAAGGAAATAAGGAGAATACAGAGGACATGGAGTTTTTTATTTTTAGATTCTTCGTGAATTTCGTGACTCTGTGGTTAAATCCTGAAAAATCTCTGCGAACTCTGCGCTCTTTGCGGCGAAAAAATTCCAACTTCCAAGTTGTAGGTGAATAAAAATGAGTTGTTCAAAACCTGAGGTATCTGAAAATTTAATAATGTTCATCGAGGGAGATCTGCCCGGTGAAGAATACGAGAGATTGTCGGCTCATCTTGCTGAGTGCTCCGATTGTCGGAAGGAGCTTGATGAGTTGATGGAGGTCATCGCCACAATCCAGGTATCGGCTGGGCATATAAAGGAGAAGTGGATTCATCCCGATCCCCGGACGCTTCACCTGCTTCATTTCTCCCCCGGTTCCATAGAAAAAGAGAAGCGGAAACAGACGATTGCCCACATATGTGCATGCCCCTCATGCCGGGAAGAATACATGCTTTTAAAGGAATCCCCTGACTTCGTGGAAATCGAGGAAGCAGAGTCAATTGCGGAAATCCCGGACACCCTTATACAGTCTTACAGGGATCTTCTTGTGAAGTCACACGAAAGCAAGCCCATTGTAGTCGGTTCAATCAAGCCTCCTGAAGTGTCCTTATGGAAGAGAATGTGGCACATCCTGACGCCCCGCATGAAATTTGCTTACGCCTCTATGGCTGTTATTCTTCTACTGATACTGGCCACCGGCGTCATCTTCTTCGGCGGCATGCTTCCGTCGGAGCGGTCGCACCGCGTTGCAATTACGAATGTGGATCCCGACAGGCTTGAGGAATTCCCGATGAAAGATGCCAGTATAAATGAGCGTGAAAATTTTGCAATGCATCTGAGAGATTCCGGAATACCGGTAGTGCTCAAGGATAGTAAAATCCTGGTAAAGGGAGACCGCCTGGGCGTTGTGGAGAAATTTTATAATGAATATCAAAATCGGATTGATGTTGCAATGGCCGAATCTCCTTCCGGAAGCGGGTTGCCCGATTTCCATCCCCGGACAAAGGGCGGCGGAACGGGACCCATGCTGACAGGACATGTGACACCATCGGCTCATGTTGCCGGTCATAGTGATCGTACGGGAAAAGGCGCCAATGCGAGGCTGGCGGATGCACTTGACAAGAGTATTGACTATCCCGAAACAGCTCCCTCTCCCCGCGGAAAAGCCGCTTCACCCACCCGCAAGGCAAGGGAATTCAAATCCGGTATAACAAGCGACTCGAATATTTTTACAGGAGAGTCTGGCTCCACCCCAACCCCGGGTGATTCAAAATCGAAAAGCGAATCAAAAAAAAGAATTCCTGTCGGTGAAGGTGATTATGTTAATGACAATACTACCCTGGCAAATTACGATCTTGATACCAGCAAGCGTTTTCATCAAAGCTTTGAAAGTCTGGATGTAAAAAAACCCACAATCCCCGCCAGCGAAACATTCAAACCGGTGGAATTCGACGATCTTGAAGAGCGGGAACGCAAGACCGCAGAAGTGCAAAAAAAGCTAAAAAAGAAAATTCTCGGTATTTTAGAAGATGATCCAACAACAGCCAAATGCAAGGTGGAGGTTTTTGTTACACTCTCTTCAAAGAAGGATCAATGGGGTGAATACAAGGCCAGAAGTGTCACAATCTCTATTGAACACTCCCAACCCCTTAATATAATTGAAAAAGCCAAGATTAAGGAAAGAATCAACAGAAAAATGGATTGGCAGGGACTCTGGGATAAGAAGTTTAATTTCATCACCCCAAAAGTAGGAAAATAATATTCTAATGTAGGAGTGGCATCCTGCCACGAACAAATGTCTGCAGGCAATAATTGTTTTATTGCAGGAGCGGTTTCCTAACCGCGATAAGAAAAGAGCCAATAACGAAAATATCGCCTTTGGAAAAGGCTCCTACAAAACTTCTGCAATCCCCTAATCCATCCGGCATGGGCAAAAACAACAAGAATTAATAATTGAAATGTCAATCCAGACCATTTATTTCCGGATTCAACCTCTCAGGGAAGCTTCAACCTTTTCTTCGAGTAGTTTTAATATTTTATCGATTTTCTTTTGAACCTCTTCATCGGTAAGTGTTCGTTCGGGAGATGAGAAAGTTAGTTTAAATGTCATACTTTTCTTGTGCTCGGGAATCTGCTTACCCTTATACACATCATAACAATAAACATCGGTAATGATCGGCTTTCCCTTTTTTTGAATCACTTCCTCCACTTCAATCGCTGGAATTGAATCGTCCAGGAGAACAGAAAGGTCTCTCTCGACCGGTGGAAAACGTGGAATTTCTCTGAATTTCAGGGATTTCTCAAGTTCTCTGATCTTATCGATGAATATCCTGCCGATAACCACATCCTGCTCGATCCCCTGCTCTTTTGCGATTTCGGGATGGAGATAGCCCATAATGCCGATTTTCTCGCCATTCGATGATATTTTTGCTGTCTTTCCGGGGTGCAGATATGGAAATTCATCTTTTTTATATGACAATTTCTGCCCTGTTCTGGAAGCTATAAGTTCTATTATTCCCTTCATTGCAAAGAAATCGTATTCTTTTTTATCGCCGTCAGGCGCGCTCATGACAAGTGTAAGCTCTCTTCTCTCCTCAGGCTCATTCTTTCCGATATCCCTGTATAGCTTTGAAATTTCGAAGAGTTTAAAATCAAAACGCCTGTTTGCCATATTTCTCTTGAGTACATCCATAATATGCGGCACTGCATCCGCACGGAGGAGTTGCTGATCGGTAGTGACGGGATTCTTGACCCTGAGAAGGTCTCTGTCATCAATACGGTATTCCCCGATCTTCTCTTCGCCATGAAGACTCAAAGTTATAATCTCATACATTCCACATCTTGCCAGGATATTTCTCAGTCTCTCGTCAAACTCCGTCTCAGGCTCGATGGATCCGAGAGAGACGCCGATTGGCGTGGTTGTGGGAATATTGTCATAACCCCACAGGCGCGCAACCTCCTCAACAAGGTCAATCTCCTCGTTTATATCACGTCTGACTGTGGGGGCAGTTACAAGAAAAGCCTCTCCTCTGTCTTCCACCTTGAAGTCGAGACCTTCAAGTAATTCCTTTATTGTCCCCCTGTCTATATCTGTTCCGAGTATATGGTTAACTCTCCGGGGTCTTAAAAAGATCTCCGTCAATCCCGGCGGAGTAACACTGCATACCGACTCTCCGGCAAGTACTTTTCCACCCTCTTTTTCCATCAGGTGGCAAGCCCTCCTGGACGCAAGCTCTACACAGTGGTAATCGATCCCTTTTTCAAACCTGCGGGAAGATTCCGATTTGAGTTTCTGTCTGATCGAGGTTCTTCGAACGGACGGAGCACTAAAACTTGCCGCCTCAAGAAGGACGTTTTTCGTGTCTTCCCCGACTTCCGAGTTCAGCCCGCCCATAACGCCGGCTATGGCAATAGTCTCCGAGACATCGGTTATCATCAACATATCCGGATCAAGCTTCCGCTCTTCCCCGTCAAGACTTATGATTGTTTCGCCGTCACGAGCCGGGCGCACGAGGATTAATCCACCTTTTATTTTGTCAAGGTCAAACGCGTGGAGAGGCTGCCCCGTTTCAAGCATCACATAATTTGTTATGTCAACGATATTATTTATCGGTCTCATGCCTGCCGCGTAAAGCCTGCCCTGCATCCATAGCGGTGATTTCTTTATAGGCACATTGCGGATTATTCTTGCTGAGTATTTTGGGCATAGCTTCATATCCTCGATTTCGATCTTTATAAAATCGGAGGCTTTATCAGGGATTTCCGGGTATTTAATCTCGGGTATTCTCATTTTCTTACCCAGAACTCCCGCCGTTTCCCGAGCTATTCCCAGGATACTCAACTGGTCGGGACGATTGGCAAATATCTCAAATTCCAAAACAGGATCATTAAGGCAGTAAAGTTGCGTAACGTCAGCTCCCGGCGGTGTGTCGGGAGGAAGTATAAGAACACCTTCTCTTTGTTCTATCGGGAGATCTTTTAAGTCGATACCCAACTCTTTTGCGGAGCACATCATCCCGTTGGATTCCTGCCCTCTTATCTTCGAGCGTTTTATCTTCAAGCCCCCAAAAAGACGTGCGCCGTTAATGGCAAGAGGAACTATGTCCCCCTCTTTCACATTTTGTGCGCCTGTTACAACTTGAATCAGATCCTCGCCGATTTTCATATCGGTAACAACGAGCTTGTCAGCGTTCGGATGTGATTTTATCAGCATAATTTTAGCGGCAATTACCCCCTTGACATCGGGGCTTAAATAGGTGATTGACTCGACAGGAATTCCCACCGAGGTCAATTTTTCCGCCAAATCTTCAGCGGCTATATCAACATCCACGTAATCTTTCAACCAACTTAATGGTAGTTTCATCTATTTACCTCCTATTTATGGAAAATGGGAAATGGGAAATGGGAAATGGGAAACGGGATGCGGGAAACGGGAGATGAGAAGTGGGAAATGGGATCCGGTCTCCGTTTTCTTTATTTCTTCACCGGGAAGCCACTGAAGTGGCTGAGATAAAGAGCAAGAAAAGGGTGGGATTTCCTTCTTCCCCCGGATTAATCCGGGGGTTAGTCTCATGGAGGTTTAAAAACCTCCGCTACCAAATTTCCGCTCTCCGCTACCCGACCTCTGTAATCCGTTCTCCATTCTCCGTCAATATTCATTTTCTTCGTGTTCGGAGCCTGCCCTGAATTTATTTCAGGGCGGCTTCGTGGTGAAAAACAAATCCGTCCTCCGTATTTCAGCCTCTGATTTCCGTTTTCCGGCCTCTGGACTCTTTTATCCGTTCTCCTTTTCGAGCATTTTTTCCTGAAACCTTCCTATAGGCAAAAACGGCGGAGATTTAACCCGCCGTTTTTCTGAGAATATATTAACAATTTTTTATCCGTTATCTGTCATCCGTTATCCATTGTCCTTTTATCGGGATGGGGACATCCCTCCTACAAATCCGTTATCCGTTACAATGGGTAGTCCTCCGTCGCTTTATACCGCCAGTCGTAAAAGAATTGTTGCTCAAACTCGTTTGTAACTTTCTCATCTTCTACATGTGCCCCGATTTCCCGGTTGATATTTAGCCCCTTGTGAGACCAGTTTGCTGAGCCTATCAAGAATTTTTCACCGTCCACCGTTGCCCACTTTGCATGAAGCTTCTGACCTTTTTCTACCTTGAACCACCGAACCGGGACGCCCGCTTTTTTTAATATATCGAAACTTTTTCCATTGGGACTCCATCCTGTATATGCAAAATTGGGATCCAGTATAACCCTGACATCGACCCCTCTTTTATGCGCCTTTTTAAGTTCTTTGATAACCTTTTTATTTGATAATACATACAACTCGGCGTGAACTGATTTCTTGGCTCCCTTTATGCTCTCGAGAATCGCCTTTTGCATCGTCTTATCTTCACGCAACTTAGTGCGCAATCCCATGACGACAGCCTTTTTTCCGCTATTAGCCGCTTCGTCGTCGAATTTCCCGGGTTTTATTTCTTCCCCGGATGATAAATTCCATCCCTCTGCGAAGTACTCGCTATAATAATTGACTGCAGGCCCTTCAATTTGTATGTCGGCGTCGTGATTTTTCTTTGAATAGGTGTTCCAGTTCATTCCGCCTAGCATTGCCTTTTTCCCGTCAACAATCATGAGCTTTACATGATCGATCTGGTTTCTTCCCTTGTCAACAGGAAACTCAACTACATTCACGCCGTTCTCTCTCATTAATTCCCGCATTTCCCTGCGCAACCTTGATCCTCTTTTTGAAGAACCTGACGTGGGGTCAACAATTACCTTTACATCTACTCCCCTCTTGACAGCTGCAATCAATTTCTGGGCCATTTTCATATCCTGGAAATCATACATCTCAACTTTTATATTTTCTTTAGCTGAGTCAATCATTTTCTCCGTTGCCTTGAAAATTTTAGCTCCGCCTATTATAGACTTGATTTTATTTCCTGATGTCACAACCGCTTCCGGGCAATTAAGAGTGGTTTCGTCCTCAATGTTAAGCTTGAGCTCCGATTCAATAACATCAACACTAAGAGTCTCCGGGGGCTTGGCGGATTTTAGTGCGCCTGACAAGGGAATATTCTGTTTGAGATGATTGATTTTCACAGAAACCTCCAATATTCTACATATATTATATAACATGTGACCATGGAAATACAAATAATGACGATTTCACGGGGTAATGGAGCAAACTCAGGTACGAAGCCGTTTCGTCGATTTACAACCCATCTTGCTAACAACTTTTGTTTGTTAACAATTTGTTAACTTGTGAAATATTATACCACCAGAAAACCTATAACATAACTTACGCATTTCCAGGAAAGAAACGCATGAAATTGTCATCCTGAGCGGAATATGATCAGTTTACTTTAAAAAACAAACCTTTCTCAGGAACGGGGCTTGCATACCTCCGATGTATTAATCAGCGAAGGATCTTTTCTCATAGCGAATGATCTCCTTCAAGCAAATATTAAAGAGATTCTTCGCTATGTGAACCTTTGGAGATCAAGGAAATCCCGTCCTTGAGAAAGTCATTGGAGTAAAGTAACTCTCTCGTGTATCGCTCAGAATGACAATTGCGTAAGTCCTACTATAACATAACTATGCGGCTTTAATATTGATAATACCATGAGAAATATCCGGCATTTGTTTCTTAATAAAATCACCAAATAATAAAGGGGAGAATTATTTAAGTCTTCTCCCCTTATTACAATCTGATTTATTATTCGTCTGGAATCAATAAGACTTGTTCCAATAGTATATGGTTCCGTCGTTACTTCCACCTGTATTATCATTATATGATGTAAAGTAGATGGTAATCTCTGTGCCTGTATGGAACATTATGCCATTCAGGGGGAACTCGACACCTGCGGAAATTAAATCGCTAACTTGCGAGTCGGAGGGTTCGAGCGGGAATTTTGTAGAATCGCTCACGTCGATCTCGATCCAGTTTCCACCCTGTACCTTACTAATATTACTGGAAACATAAACCTTATTGAGGGTCCCCTTTAAAGTGCCGGATGCAATGTCGTGGGGAACCTTGACGTCGTATGGGAATTTCAGTGATTGAGCAACAACTTCCCTTGTACCGTCCTTTTGAATCTGGTTGTTAGCATTGTCATATTTAACCTTCTGTCTAACAAGTTGTCCTGAAGAGGAGGAGCAGTTTGTCCAATAGACATAACCCTCCATAGGATAGACGGGGGTTTTGTTATCACTTTCATAAATCGGCTGAAAAACCACCTTTGTTGGCATCGACTCGTTGGATCCTACCTCGAATGGGGTTACCGGATAGACAACTTCATCTGCAGAGAGATCGTACATCAGCACTTTGCCATCGGGTGCGGCAATTCTCTCTGTTGCAAAAACGAAGTCTTCATCCGGAGCGCTGGCATCGTTGGAATCAGATATCGATATCCCACTTACACCATAGGCGTTTGTGATACTCGAATCGACGTCATCCGGTATAGCAGGTGTCTGCTCCGGAAATGCATCCACTTCATGAACTGCACTGGAGGCTCCCCCGGCGTCACGGGTAAAAAAGAGTGGCCCCATGGAGAACATATATATCAGGTCTCCGGTCATTCCGGTGGTCAACTGCTCCATGGAAAAGCCCGAGTCGGTCAGATTCACTCTCCAGATAACTCCGTTTGTGGGTGTTCCTGACTCACTGACAAAAAGGTAGTCTTTCGCGCTTCCGCCAGATTCTTGACCACTCTGAAGATGCATTGCAGAGGGTTTGTTAAGACCCGAAACTACTGTCTCGACACTTCCGCTTCCATCGGAGAGGATTCTGAATACACTTCCCTGGGGTGTCGATGATTTCTCCACCCAGTAGATATACTTCTTGCTACTGCCGACACTATGCTGGTAGAGTCGCAGATCAAATGTATTCGCCCTTCCTGTGGCATACTCTCTCAGGGTTTCCTCACCAGGTTGTGGTGGGGTCTCTGTACCGGTGGGACTTGGAGTTGGGGGTGGAGTTGATGTTCCTGTAGGTTCCGGTGAAACATCAAAGACTCCCTCTCCTGTACAACCGAATATCCAGAGACATGCAAAACCCAGAATTGCAATAATTAATACAAATACTTTTGCTTTTTTCATAAGCAACTCCCCTCAGACTACTTTGTTTTCAATAATATATTGAGTAAAAATCCGGGATTATTCATCAGATTTATTCGCTTCCGCTATGATTGGCTCGGCAATCTGACTCGGCACCTCTTCATAAAAAGAGAATTTCATTGCAAATTCTCCTTTTCCCTGTGTCAGGGAGCGAAGATCGATTGAATACCTGAGCATCTCTGACAGAGGAACCTTCGCCTTGATTGATTGCATTCCGTCTCCCAGAGGATCCATTCCCAGTATGCGTCCCCTCTTGGAGTTGAGATCGCCGATACAGTCACCCATAAATGATTCCGGGACAACGACCTCCACGTCCATAATAGGTTCGAGTAGGATCGGAGTCGCCTTGTGTGCTCCCTTTTTGAATGCCATTGAAGCGGCAATCTGAAAAGCTATATCAGAAGAATCAACGGTATGGTAAGAACCGTCAAAAAGTTTTACTCTAACACTTGTCACGGGGAATCCTGCAAGAAAGCCCTCTTCCATTGCTCTTTTTACTCCTTTTTCTACCGAAGGAATAAAGTTTTTGGGAATCACGCCTCCCACAATTTTGTCAACGAATTCAAATTCCTGATCGCGGGGTAACGGCTCAAGCTCCAGATAGACATGGCCATATTGTCCCCTACCTCCGGATTGCTTTTTGTACTTGTGCTCAATTTGAGTTTTTGACTTGAGAGTTTCCTTGTAAGGAATCTTTGGAGTTTTAAGATCCGCTTCGAGTCCAAATTTCCTCTTAAGTCTCTCCATTACAATATTAAGATGAAGTTCACCGATTCCGTAAATC
Source organism: Vulcanimicrobiota bacterium (assembly GCA_021107945.1). GTDB lineage: Bacteria > Vulcanimicrobiota > JAJTBE01 > JAJTBE01 > JAJTBE01 > JAIORV01. The sequence continues at coordinate 40,862 of JAIORV010000097.1, forward strand.
ACGGTCTCCTTCGTCATTTTATCCCGATTAACCTTAATAGTGGGATCCTCTTCAAGGATTTTTGACAAAGCGTTACCTAGCTTGTCTTCATCACTCTTGCTCTTCGGATATACCGACATTGACATGAGCGGATCGGGAAAGTCTATCCGGGGAATTTCCACAGGCCTTGATTTATCGCAAAGCGTGTCAGACGTGCCGGTGACAGAAAGTTTGGCCAGAGTAACAATATCACCGGGAGACGCTTGATCTATAACTTCATGATCCTTGCCCCGGAAAATCATCAGGGAACTAATCTTTTCATTTGTCTCTTTACCGGGGTTCAGCAGTTCTATATCTGGCTTGAGAGTACCTGAATAGACTCTCAATACCGACAGTTTTCCCACATAGGGATCTGTCGTGGTTTTGAAAACCAGCGCAGATACAGGTTCCGAGGGGTCGGGATGAATAAGAATCTCTTCTTCCGTTTCTGGTTTTAATCCCTTTATTTCCTTGAAGTGGCCGGGATCGGGCAGGAAGTCTATGATGAAATCCATCAGATTGGTTATTCCGATGTTCTTGTCGGATGAGCCACAAAGAACCGGAATTACTCTTCCTTCAGTTATCTCCCCTAAAAGGGACCGGGTTATATCTTCAGGCGTAAGCTCCCCTTCAAAGAATTTCTCCATCAATTTCTCGTCGTCCCCCGCCGCTGCTTCTGCAATTTTCTCTACATATTCCTCGACAATATCCTCCATGTCCTCGGGAATATCAATTTCAATCGGTTTTCCATCTTCAAACGCATAAGCGCTTTTTTTAAGAAGATCAACAACTCCTATAAAGCTGTCGCCTCTCCCGATAGGAAGCTGTAAAGGTATAAGCTCTCCATCGACTTTAAGGTCTTTGTTGATCTCGTCGATACACTTGTCGAAATCCGCATTCTCCTTGTCCATCATATTAATAAAGAATGCCCTTGCTATGTTCGTTTCACAAGAAAATTTCCATACCCTTTCAAGTCCCACTTCCACTCCGCCGACTGCGGACACCAGGAACAGGCCGCTTTCGACAACCCTCATGGCGCTTTTGACCTGGGATACAAAATCAAGAAAACCCGGTGAATCCAGTATATTCAGCTTCATGTCCCTGTATTCCACCGGAAGTACTGTTGTAAACAGTGAAATACCCTTTCGTATTTCATCGGGATCAAAATCTGAAGTGGTGCTGCCTGCTGTTACTTTTCCAAAACGATCAATCGCTTTCGTGTCGAATAACATCGCTTCTGTTAGTGTTGTTTTTCCGGAACTGCCATGTCCAAATAGTCCTACATTTCTTATATGTGCCGTATCGTATCTCTTCACGGTATTACCTCCTGATAACTCGTACTCATCGTAAGTTTAGTTCGAGGGCGTTTTATCTCTATATTCCTTTGGAATATGTTTGCCCGCTTTAATTGCACACTCCATGTGCCATTTTTTTCCGCCTATTTTTACAACCGGTTTGCCTTCCAGAAAAGCACCGCATCCTCTGCATCTGGGCTCGCCGATCTTTTTTTCTTTTCCCTTTGCCAAAAAGTATTCACCTCTTTCTATCTAAAAAAATATAGAAAACAAGCAAGAACTCATTTTCTTGCATATTAACGGAATATTTCCTTCCCCCCTTTCTATTATTCATGTAAAAATCCTCTTTAGCAAAAACAGATTATGACATAATGGCAATTATTTTACTTTTTATTAACAATTTTCCCTTCACTTCTCTCCATGATTTTGTTAAAATAATCACAGGACACATTCGAATACGGAAGAAATACTAATTATTCACCGCAGAGTTCGCAGAGGGCGCAGAGCTTCAAATGAAGTCAACACTTTTAACCATTATTAATTCGATAATACTTGGGTAGAGGCTGGTTTCCTCACCAGCCTGAAACTGTGTGAAATCAAGGTTTAGAAATCTCCAATAAAAAGAGGGCTGAATAGTCATAGAAAATATTTCCATCTAAGCGGAGCGAAATAAAAGAGAATAATTATGAATATTAGCAATAATATACAATTCAATTCCACATCGAAAGCTAGCCCGGCCACCGGTAAACAAAAAGACTGGACCGTTCTGCTTTATATGAACGGCAATAATGATATTGAAGGCGACATTCTCAAGGGGTTTCTCACCACCGAGGAAACGGCGCAACATGACAAGATAAATATGCTTGCCCAACTGGGACGCGCCCCGCAGTATGTAGCCCACCCGACATATAAGGACGAAATTGACGGCGACTGGGGTGGTGTCAGGCGTTATGTGATGAAAAAGGGAGAAAATGGAGACAACCCAAGGGAAGTGTGGACTTCGCTGGGGAAGCATGACGCCGAGATCGATTCCGAAATCACAGCGGACCTGGGCAAGGCCGACATGAGCTCCCCTGATACGCTCCAGGATTTCCTTGAATGGGGAATGAAAAAATATCCCGCAAAGCATTATATGGTTGTGCTTGCAGGGCACGGAGCGGGATTCCTCGGCGCACTGCCCGATTATAAAAGCAAAAAACATATGAGTCTCCGGGAGATATCCGATACATTCGAAGAAGTGCAAAAAAATACTGAAATAAAGCCTGACATTGTTGTTATGGATGCGTGTCTGATGGCGCAGGGGGAAGCCGCCGTCGAACTTCAAAATACAGGAAAATATTATATCGCCTCTGAAGATTACAATTATAATTGTCTTCCCATGCAAAAAACTCTTATGGAAGTTGAAAAAAGAATGGACCAGGGAAAGGACATAACGCCGGAAGAAATGGCAGGCATACTGGTGGAGCAATCGGGTAAGTTTCGCGACGTCCCCACAATCTCTTCCATTAATATGGAGAAGATGACCCAATTCATTCCGGCTGTTAAAGACCTTGCGGACAAACTTCTAAATACAAATACGAATCCCGACACAATAAGGGATATTATCAAATCAACCAGGGGCTTTGCCGAAAATGATAATAATGTGAAGCCATATTCTGATTATAAAGATCTGAAAGACCTTGCCCTTAGAATTGCCGGAAGTAAAAATATAAAAGATCCGGATCTGAAAAAATCCGCAAGCCACATGGCGGATGTCATGAACAGCGGGCTTATCACCGATGAAGCTCATGCGAAAGAATTAGATGAAGACGGACGGGGAGAAATCAGCGGACTGACAGTTTATATTCCCACCGGCGGTTTTGATTATGATGATTACAATTTCATCTTCCCCGGCAATACAAACAAAAGCGAGTACGAGGGAATTTACAGAAGTCTTGAGTTCACAAGAAAAACCGGATGGGACAAGGTAATTGACAAGTATGCCGAGAGTGCAAAAAAGAAATCCCGGAGAGAGGATGTTCTGAACAAGTTAATCTTCGACTAAACCGGGAAGAAAGACGATACAATGAATACAGCAGTTTATCCGGGAAGTTTTGATCCATTCACAAACGGACACAGAGATATTCTTGAGCGAGCCCTCAGTGTCTTTGACAGGGTTATCATTGCCGTGGCAAGGAATCCTTCCAAGAAGCCCCTGTTTACATTTGATGAAAGAGTTGAGATAATCAATGAATCCATGCCGGACACGGATCGCGTGGAAGTCAGGAATTTCCACGGTCTCCTTGTTGATTTTATGCACAAGGTTAATTCCAGGATAATTGTCAAAGGACTCCGGGCTGTCTCCGATTTCGAGTTCGAATTCCAGATGGCTCTCATGAACAGAAAGATTGATCCTGAGGTAGAGACCGTTTTCCTCATGACTTCCAGTGAATACGCATTTTTAAGCTCCTCGAAGGTCAGGGAAATCTCAAGTCTGGGAGGACCTGTTTCCTGTCTTGTTTCACCATTTGCTCAGAAAAAATTAAGAGAAAAATGTAAAATTTGCGATGATAAAGGCGAAACCGTGGAAATAGATTGAGGAAATAAGGACCGGGAGCGGAATAAGGAAATTAGAGAATGAGGAATTTTGCCGCTTAGGAAATTAGGAAACCAGGAAAACGGATAGCTGAGGACGGATCCCGTTTCCCGATTCCCGCTTCCCGCTTCCCGCTTCCAAAATGGTAGCGGAGGTTTTTAAACCTCCCATGAGAATAACCCACGGATTTATCCGGGGGAACAGGAGGAATCCCAATCCCCATGTCTCTCACACAAACCTTCAGACGCTTCAGCGTCTTCCCGGTAAGGAAATGAAGAACTGTTACCTCTGAGGAAATGAGGAAATAAGGATTATGGAAACGGAGAATGGAGGTCGGAGGTCGGAGGTCGGATCCCATTTCCCACATCCCCTTTCCCACTTCCCTTATGGGAAACATATGAATATCTGAAAATACATTGTATGCCGTTTAATTTCACAACAACAATGGAAAGGTAAGGATAATATTGATCAACACAATAAATAAATCGCTTAATGAATCCCTTGAGCTTTTCGAGAAGTTGGGGGAACTGGCTCCTGATATAGAAGAGGCAGGTAGCCTTATTCTCAAGAAGATTTCAGGTGGTGGGAAACTTATCCTTTTGGGAAACGGTGGATCTGCCGCTGACGCCCAGCACATCGCCGCCGAGATGGTAGGAAGATTCGAGTATGACCACATCCCCATTCCCGCCGTCGCCCTCACGACAAACACGTCAATCCTCACTGCGGTCTCAAATGATTTTGGGTTTGATGAAATCTTCCTTCGACAGATGAAATCTCTCATGAGGAAAGAGGATGTAGTTCTTGGTATAAGCACATCGGGATCATCGGGCAATATAATAAAAGCGATAGAATACGCGCTGGAGCATGAAGTACCGGTTATCGGCCTTACGGGGAAAGACGGCGGAGAGATGAAAGAACTATGCAAACCCTGCATAATAGTGCCGTCCGAACGCACATGCCGCATCCAGGAAGCGCATATACTAATAGGGCATATTCTATGTGAGATAATTGAAAAGAAGTGGATGAGGATCGGATAACTGATGATGGAGGATCGGAGGGCGGAGGACGGATCCCATTTTCCACTTCCATCTACCAAAAAGCCCACGGAGTTTTTGATTTAAAATTCTCCGTGAACTCCGTGACTTCGTGGTGGTCAAATCCCATTCGACAGTCTTATATCAGTCCTTTGTCTTCTTAATCTTTTCGCCCGTCACTGCATCAAATGTCTCTTCAAACCTGGCTTCCCCAATAGATCCTTCTATCGCAACCCTTTCAAGGTAATTGTATGTAATGGCAAGTCTGTCCCCGATCATCTTCTCGGTAAAAGTCTCCCGCACCACATCACTCGTAATTGAAGGATTTGACGGTGTCCTTTCAAATTCAAACTTAACCTCGTCTTCCGTTTTCGGGCTATCATCAACCACGCTTCCATAGATAATTCGATGCTTGTCACCGAGGTTTATCTCCTCCTCAACATAATACCTATCCACATCACTGATAGAGGATTTTCTTTTTGTGCCTTTCTCCTTGACGATTGCCTTCAAATCCTGGTATTTTGGAAGAACATATTTTGCTATACCATTTTTAATCTCTGACAATGTATCCACCTCCGGTTTAAATTGCATTATTACTAAAGATTCATCTGAGAAATTTTGACAAAATCATAATAGCAATTTTACATTCGCGATTAATATCCTTCTCACCTCCCATTTCTCACCTCTCGTCTCTCATATCTCACTTCTCAATAAACGCGTAGATATAGCCCCCTGTAGTTGTTACATATAAAAATCCGTCCGACACAACAGGAGCGGAGCGAATCGGCGAGTCGAGTTTTTCCTTCCAGACTGTTTCCCCGGAATCTATGGATCTGCAATATAAATACCCGGAGTTGGATCCAAAAAACACGAGATTGTTGCTGACAATTGTGGGTGTAGAGAAAATAGCGTCCAGGAGTCTGATTTTATCATTTTTCATCCGCCAAATCTCGCCTCCCGCCCTGAGATCAAGCGCAACCAGGTATTCGTCCTGGGTTCCTATAAATATTTTCCCATATCCCACCGAGGGGGATCCTTCCACAACACCGTCCAGGTCAACGGCATAAACCCATGAGTCTTCCCCGGTTTTTAATGAGAGAGCGTAGAAGTGTCCCGACCTGTCCGGTATATAACAATGGTCGTTACACACCGCCGGTGTGGATATAAAACGATGCTGAAGGGGATGGTCTGCGGGAAACCGCCATATCTCCCTGCCGGTCCCGGAATCCACGCAGAAGACCCTGCCATTCCGCGATGCGACAAAAACCATATTCTCAAATATCGCCGGGCTCGATAATATCTCGCGTCCTTCCTCGTCAAGGGCGCATTCCTCTTTTCCATTGCCGTTTTCGCCGGACTCAAATTTCCATATTACCTTGCCGGTTTCCAGGTCAAGTCTGTAAAGCTCTCCCCGGTTATTGACTACGAAAACCCCCTGTTTGCAGGCGAGAATATTTGCCGTTATACTTCCAATATTTTCTTTCCTTTTCCGGGGAAATACCCAGGCAGGCTTCCCTTTTTGGGCATCACTTGCATAAACCTTGCCGTCACAGGATCCGGCATAGATAATATCATTGTAAATTGCGGGGGTAGATGCGATAAAACCACTCGTGGGGCGTTTCCATACAACAGCTCCGGTATATTGATTGAGAGCATGCAGGTTCATATCGCCTGAGCCGTAATAGACAAGACCTTTATATACGATTGGAGATGAAAGTATGCCGGCTATTTGTCTTTTATCAGGGTATGTCCATTTTCTCTTAAGGGCCGGAGTTATTTTCTGACTGCTGTTTCCGGTACGTTGGGGGTCTCCCTTGAACATGGGGTAACTCCTGCCGTCGAGTTCCATCTTCTTATTGCAATGAATACATTTATTTTTCCATACATCCGTATATCCCCTACATTCAGAGCAAGTTCGCAATTGGCGATTGCATTCGGGGCAAAAGTTTAAATTTTCTTTAATTGTTTTACCACAGCCGATATATGGGCATTGAATTATGGGCTTCAGATTAATGCTGGTCTCCCTGTGGAATTCCTTGCAAAGATCAAATCCACAACCGACGCAGAATTTTGCCCCGGGTTTCGATGTGAGAGTGCCGCAACGTGGACACCGGCTAATTTTCATCTCGACTGTTTTTTTAACGCCACCGGGTGAAGGAGGGAGTATTAACCTCAGGGGCTTTCTATTCGAGCCGGGAATATCCTTATAGACCCTTGTTTTATCATCCGGCAGGGGATCGGCGGCCTTATGCCAATCCTCCTTAAGGGGTCTGCCCATTGTAGTGCAAAACCGCGCGGTTATCCTGTGAAAACGCCCGCAAAGAGGGCATTTTCTCTTCTCCTGTTTAGTTTTTTTCAACTCTTTTTTTCTCATATTGTGTCCCGGAATCCTGATGTTTTTAATATTCTGCAATTTATAAATTGAATATATTTTACCATTTAGAGTAATACCCAATTTCCGTTGGAAAACCACTGAAGTGGTTAAATCAAGCGAAAAAGGGTGGTTATGCTTTTCCTTCCACCATAATAAATTATGGTGTTGTCTTAAACCGCTTTTCTATCGAGCTTCCTTTTTTGCATTTAACAGGCGATAGGAGTTACACATTTTGTCATTGCATACTCCTGAGCGGAAAACGATTATTTTACTTCACTTGATCAACCCTGGCAAGGAAAAATATACTATACTTCTGATGTCTTTCACAGCGAAGGATCTCACCCCGGCGTTTATGCTTCAAGATAATCCTCCTTCACTATTGAGACTTGCTCCCTCCAGACCATTGGAGTTTAGATTCTTCGCTGTGTCAATTTGCGAGCATCAAATAAACCCCGTCTTGAGAAAGTCGTCGGAATCAAGTGTTTCATTCTTGATCCGCTCAGAACGACAGTTTGCATGCTCAAAATGACAAGAAGTCCCAGGGGACTGAATAATTACGATAACTTACCATTATCAAGTTACAAAGGATAGCTTCTTACTATATATTATTTCTCGTGATTTTTCTATTTCCTTTTCAGATTCGGGTATTTAGGTAACAGGGATATGACTTGTTGTATAGAAAAATTCCTCCAAATCAAATTTTAAGGAGAAAATAATGTCCGGAAAATCAATCAACTTCGCATTCGGAATACATAACCACCAGCCCGTGGGGAATTTTGACTCGGTATTTGAAGAATCGTATGAAAAAGCATACCTGCCGTTTCTTGAATGTCTGGAAAATCACCCGCATATGAAGGTCGTTTTTCACAACTCGGGACCTATTTGGGACTATTACCAGCAAGAAAAGCCCGAGTGGATAGAGAAGATAAGAAAACTTGTAAAAGAAGGCAGAATGGAGATGCTCTCCGGGGGATATTATGAGCCTATACTTGTAAACATATCGGATCGCGACAAAATCGAGCAAATAAAAAAAATGAATAGAAAAATTCGAAGGGAAACAGGAACTCAGCCCCGGGGGATGTGGTGCGCCGAACGAGTATGGGAGCCTCACCTTGCAAAGCCTATTTGCCTTGCCGATATGAAATATGTGATCCTGGACGAATATCACCTTCGATCCGCCGGACTGGCCGAGGACGATATATTCGGCTACCACGTAACCGACGAGCAGGGATTTCCCCTGGCAATATTCCCCACTCATTATTTCCTGCGTCACAATATACCATACGGCACGCCGGAAGAGGTGATGGAATATCTGGAAAAATGGGCATCTGAAGACGGTGACAGACTCGCATTTTTTGCCGACGACGGCGAGAAATTCGGAGTATGGCCCAAAAGTTATCAAGCCTGCTGGGAAGAGGGATGGGTTGATAAATTATTCAGCCTTCTGAAGAAGAATGAAGACTGGATAAATATTGTTACCCCGTCGGAATATATGGATAAATATCCCCCAAAAGGCAGGGTATATCCGCCGACGGCCTCATATTTCGAGATGTCAGGCTGGGCGCTTCCCGCAAAAACGGGGGTTGAGTTTAATAAGATAACCGATGAATTCAGACAAGAGGATAGATGGGACGAGCTTCGCAACTTCTTGAGAGGCGGTTTCTGGAGAAACTTCCTTGCCAAGTATCCCGAGTCAAACCATATTCAGAAAAAAGCTCTTTTTGTAAGCGAAAAAGTGAGTAAATTGACAGGCAAAGTAAGAGAAGATGCTCTTACCGAGCTTTTCATGGGGCAATGTAACTGTGCATACTGGCACGGCGTATTCGGGGGAATCTATTTACCTCACCTTCGTCATGCCATTCAGGAACATCTTATAAATGCCGAGATAATTGCAGATGAGGAGAAACATGGCGCAGAACCTTTCAAGGAGATCCTGAAGGTTGACATAAACCGGGATATGCAAAATGAAGTTATCATAAACACACTAAACTTCGGACTATACTTTATCCCTCACCTGGGAGGAGCATTGAACGAGCTTGATTACAAGCTCGAGGCGATCAATTATTGCGACACTCTGACCCGCCGCCCCGAGTCATACCACGAAAATGTGAAGAACCTGAAAGATGAGGATATTACTGAAGATTCGGATATCGAGGATATAGCGGATCTCAACAGGGCGAAGGACAAGAAACTCAAGGATCTGTTAAAGTATGACAAATATGAGAGACATTCTTTTCTTGATCACTTCATCGGGAAGGATGTGGATATTGACTCTTTCAGGAATTGCCAATATGAGGAATTGGGCGATTTTATAGGAAAGCCATACGAAATTTTCACATCAACCAAGGATGATAAGGCCGCATTGACGCTGTCGAGAAAGGGCATGGTAGAAACCGACGATGATGAAATTCCCGTGGAGATAGAAAAGACTTTCTTCGTTCCCGAGGTAGGCGATACGATACAGATTCAGTACTGGATAATAAATGATTCCGATGATCCTCTGATCGTCAGATACGGATGCGAACTGGATTTCTCAATCCTCTCAAAGGAAATGGACACGAATTTCATTTATACCGAGCAGACGGTTGTTGAAAAGAAAGAAGAGCGTCTTGAGGTTCACAAGTTCGCCCTTGATTCGGTGGGAGAGCATGAAAACATCTCCAAAATATCGATCCGGGACGGCCACAGGTTCACGAAAATTCACATCGAAACCGAGAGAGAAGCCGACGAACTATGGCGTTTCCCCATAGAAACCGTTTCAATGTCCGAGGAAGGCTTCGAAAAGATATACCAGTCAACGGTACTCATGCCCATCTGGAATATTGTGCTGGAACCCGGCGACAGTTGGGAAAACAATATGGAGATAATATTCGAGCCGATAGAAGAAGAGGATGAAGAGGCAGATGCAAAAACGGCCGGCGATGAGGAGCTTGATACGGAAGAGATGAATATAAATGACATTGAAGAAGAAGAGTTACCGGAGGAGGATGTTCTTAAGGTTTAGGTCGCAAAGCTTCATCCCTGGAACTTAAGCTATTTCTACAAGATAATGTCTTGTTATTAGGGCGGCGAGACGCCACCCCCACCATTCTTTTGTTATTTGGGCGGCGGGATGCTGCCTCTACCATTATATCAACATAGGTGGCTGCGGCGTCTCGCCGCAGTTAAAAAAGGATAATACTTATTTGAAACAGCTTATCCTTTTTCCCATTTCCCATTTCCCATTTGAAGCAGGGTTCAATCGACGGAAATAGAACTTTGATTTATTCAGCATATTAAACAAATGTAAGGGAGTAAAATATTAATAGAATTTCTTGTTTCCATCAAATTAAAATGGAGGTAATAAGACGTGAAAGAATTAAAAATTGGACTTCTTCTGGGCAACGAGATTTCCATGCCCGATGCTTTTGAGGGACTGCTTAAAAAGCTCAATCTCAATATCAAGTATAATGGCGAAACATTTACATTCAACACAGACAGGATACTCATCGAGCCTTTCAATATCAGGTACAAGCCCAATTACGATATGATAATCGAGAGAGTGAGTCACTGGCATACAAACCCGAGAGAGTGGCTGAAAAAAATTATTATTGATGGTGTATATGTTGTAAACAACCCATTTAGTTTCCAGTCGATGGAAAAACATACCGGGTTCTGCCTGCTGGCAAAACTGGGGGTATTCATTCCCAACACATGGCTTCTTCCCCAGAAAGACCAGTCGGATCTTCTCCAGGAAGCATTGGAGCTTTACAGCACATTTTTCGATCTGGATGAAATCGCCGACAGCATAGGCTACCCTATGTATATAAAACCTTATGACGGCGGCGGTTGGGTTGGCGTAAAGAGGCTTGAGAACCGCGCGGATCTTCATGAGACTTATAATGGTTCAGGCAAGAGGATGATGCACCTGCAAAAGTCGGTTGAATACGACAAGTTCTGCCGCGCTTTGAATATAGGTCCGCAAATTTTGCCGATGCAATATGATCCGGATCGCCCGCTTCACGAGAGATATGTAATAAACTTCGACTTCCTCACTCCTTCTGAAGGAGAAAAGATGGTCAAGATAACGAAGCTTGTCGGTTCCATATTCGGCTGGGAGTATAATTCCTGCGAGGTGGGCATAATAGACGGGACGCTTTATCCTATCGACTTCTCGAATCCCGTACCGGATAGTTCCGTTATGTCGCTTCATTTCTACTTCCCCTGGATAATTAAATCACTTATTCGCTGGGTAACATTCTGTGGTGTCACGGGCAGAAAGTTTAGGTTCGACCTCAACTGGCAGAAATATCTTGAAATTGCAGACATGGACATTGATTTCATGGAGAAGCTTGATAAATACATGGAGCTTTCTGCAGATTACTTCGAGGAAGATAAGTTTAAGGAATATTGCGACAAACATTTACCCCATCTTGATGAGGTCGCTTTTGAATATTTCACTTCGCCCGAAATGGACAAGATAATCGAGAAGAAAGTCACGAAGAAATTCCCGGAACATGAGCATGAGGAATTCATCGATCACTACAAGGGTCTCAGAGATTTCTGGGCAAAGTGTGAGTATAATAAATTAACGACGAATGAGTAAAACAAAGAATGGATGTCGGAGAACGGGAGCCGAACTCTACCACGAAGTCACGAAGGACACGGAGTCTTTATAAATGATGGTTCTTCGTGAACTCCGTGGCTTCGTGGTGAAAAACCTTCGTTCTCCCTATCACTCATGTATCTCGATAACGGCCTCGTCCTGAAGAGGATGGTGTTGATCCACCGGTTGTCCGTCATAATATCCCTTACCCCATATCCTGGCAAAACGCATATTTCTGGCGAGATCCTTGTGTATATGATATGCGAGATCCTCGACGGTCTTCCCCGCTTTTAAAATGAACGGATGTTTCACGTCAGGTTTTCTGCCGGGTGTTTTTGTATATACCCTGATAACATCCAGGTTGTCAAATATCGCTCTTTTAAATTCACTAATACCCTCGCCCGTTTCACAAGATATGGGAAAAATCTTGAACTTCTCACCAAAAAATTCCTTCAGGATCTCCAGGTGCTCACCTGCAATTTCTATATCCATCTTGTTTGCCGCCAGCAAAGTCTTTTTCTTGCTAAATCCGGGAACAGGCTTTTCTTTCAAAAATTCTCTTGTTAATGTTATCCTGCCGTCCTCGAGGATAGAAATTAAATTGTCCAGGTTATCAAGGATGTCGGGATTACTCAAATCCGCAACCAGAATTGCTACATCCGCATTCCGGATCAGCCCCAGAACCCATCTTTCGTAATAATCAGGATGTATGGCGGGGGTATCGACAAGCTGAATCTGAATATCTTCAAAGGGCATCATTGCAGGCTGCATAATCCTGGTTGTGAAAGGATAGTCCCCGACATTAAATTGTGCATTTGTAACCGTATTGACAAGCCTGGTTTTTCCGGCGTTGGGCGGTCCCATCAATATGACCTGTCCCGCTCCTTGCTTTTCAACATGATATGAAAGCTGCCTTTTGCCACCCTTTTTCAATTCACCCTTTTTAAGCTTTGCAATTCTGCGCTTTATGTCGGCTTGCATCTTATCCGTTCCCTTGTGTTTCGGGATAGTTGTAAGCATCAACTCAAGATATTCGAGCTTTTCTTCGGATGTTTTTGCCTGTCTGTATTTTTCTTCCGCATTCCTATATTCGGGAGTCAGGTTGGCAGACACAATCATCAACTCCTTTACAAACAATAATATATTTTTTCAATAAATATTTTTTATTGCTATCTCTACGTCCTCCACCATGAATAGTCATATTTTGTTTCAGTATTATTTTCGTGATTCGATTCAAATTCCCCTTGCACTTTTCAACAGGGAAATTGGATTAATGTATAATGCAGGAATTAAAAAAGGGAAGCTAACTGTAATTTGCTTCCCTTCTCCTGATTTAATTATGTGAATATTATTATTTTTCCGACGGTCCAACGGGAGGTTCGTTCAATCCATATCCGGGAGGTCCGGTAGTAGCTTTCTTTCTGGCCTCGTTATCCAGAATACTCCTGCCAGATTTTTTCGAATCAGATTGGTCCGACGAGCTTCCTCCTTCATATCTCGATGGAGGCTGTCCACCGGATCCTTCTTTACCGTCTGAGTGAACATTCTGCATTTTTTCCGTCGGTTGCGGTGTCGGCTTGCCTTTATATCCGGGAGGCGGAGGTGGATCTTGCGCTTTGCCGTCATTTGTTCCAACACCCGGCGGCATCGGTGGTTGAAAAGGAGCGGAAGAACCCGAGTGGGTATTTATCATTTCTCCCCTGTTATTAGTGGGCGGTCGATGTGCCTGCGGCGCTTTCGCAGGTTTATGTGCCGATTGTTTGTGTGTGGATGTCGGATGTTTTGGTGGGAATACCGGTTGTTTTGCTGAAGATTTCGGTTGTTTTGCCGGGGACATCTGTTTAATATGCATCGGGGCTTTTGCTGATTCTTTTTCAATCCCTACAGGCATTTCCTCAAGAGCTTTTTCCCTTGCCAATTTCTTTGGAATTGGCAGCACAATGGGACTTGCTCCCAGCAGGTTCTCGCTCTTGATGAGCAAATTCCACTTCTGCCAATCGGTTTTTAAACGTCTGATGCTCAGAAGGTCCGGGGGAGGTGGAATAATATTGCCCGCTTTGTCGATAAAGAGCATCTTTCCCTTATCAATATAGATTTCTTTTTCCGGGTCTTTTTTTGGCATGAAAGAAAGCTTACCATTCCAGGAATATATATGAGCATTATCATTTTTAAGCACTATTTCAAAATCGTTTCCGTCTCCCTTGATAACCCCCCTGGGGGTTGTTACTTCAAAAATATCTCCCCCACCTTCAATCCACATTCTCCCTTCTTCCAGAACCAACTTAACTCTCTGTTTGAAATTTGTTGTTTCTTCCGATGACTCAAACATAAATTTTGTATCTGAATCGGTCCTGACGGAATGTGCAGACCCGGGAATAGCGAAAATATTTCTCCTGGAGTCATTTCCTGTGAGAATCTTTATTCCAAAGGGAATCTCTCCCTCTTTTTTAGGTGTCCATGTATCAACCTTTTCGTTATAGATCGAAAAATCGGAGTCAACAAATATCGGTTTCAATTTTCCAGTGGATGCCCTGCTCGGTATTGCCACATGTCCATTTTTTTTCTGATTCTTGTTTGTGCCTGAAAGGGAATAAACGCCTATGGCGGAGATTAAGAGCAGGAAGATTACCGCTCCGATAAAAATTGGTTGCCCCAGTGCGGACTTCTTTTTTCGGGGAGGGATTAGAAGCGGAGCATTCTTTGCCTCGATAACGGGTTGCTCGTCAGAGCCATTTTTTGCTCTTTCCTTCTGCTCCAGGAAACTTTTATAATCAACCGGGTTCATAAACTCAACTCCATTCTTCTTTTATCCCAACCATGCTAATTATACAATAAAAAGGGACGAAATAAAAGTGTTGCTTATTAATTATTCTCCTGTCTATTTCTACAATTTTCCAGAAAAAACATTCCCATTTTTTGTTTGTATTTTGAATTATTTGCAAGAAATACTTCCAACTTTTCCTTTTCAACTCATATCTTTCACCGCAGAGGACGCAGAGAGCACAGATCTTAATTGAGCAGGACTTGCGCATTTTGTCGTTGCGAGGAGGCGAAGCCGACGAAGTAATGACAATATTCCCGGTAAAAAGTGCTAAACCATAGCTTAACATTGACAATGTTAATATTGGAATAAAAACCCTGAATAGGCTGACTAAAAAGTGTGTTGAGTCATCCTGAGCAGGAATATTTTCCTTGAATATTTGTTGCAACATGTTATAACTCCACAAAAAAACCTGGCAACATATTCATCGGGGCGTTTGTTGTAAATTATCGAACGGCAGGAATTTATGACAAATTGAAAAAACATTGTCCTTGACTATTAATATTTAATTTAAGGATTGTGAGTTTAATTTTTATAAGGCACTTTGCAACAGAGGCATTAAATTTTTTACCGGGATTTTCAATTTCAGGATTGATAAGGACTTTTCATGGTCTTGGTAATTTTATAATTTTTGGAATCTTGCTTCTTGTTATCATATATGTTTTTACATCAGTACTTTATTCAACCCTGAGAAAGTCTATCTCAAAGGAAACCGATGGCGAATATGGCGGTGTCTATTTTATTATTTTATCATTCGGTATTACATTCGGCGTCCTGATGTACTATATACTTCGTAGTAGTTTTCACTCCCTCAGGATTGATCCCATGGGTTCATATTATTACCTCCTGGGGAGCCGGACAACCTTGCCGGCAATAATTGCAGATGTCTTACTTGCTACGTCAGTATTGGTAGTTACGGGGTGCTGGATACGCATTTACCAGATTCTGCTTATAGAAGATATCGACAGAAGATTTCGCAAGCTGGTAAAACTACTCCCATATCTTTCCATCTTTATGACGCTGGGACTATTAACGATAATATGGTTTTTTTATTCCAATGTCTTCCCTTTCTACTGGTATTTCTTTTCTTTTTTTATAATTTACGGGATTATTCTTTATTTTTCTCATAAAGACTTTCTCAAGGTACTACAGATGAGAATGTCCAGATCATATGAGTTCGAGGAGCATTTCTCACTCAAGACCATTTCTATTATCGCCGGCATACTCCTGATTATCCTGATAGCTTTACCGAACATCTTCAGGATTGATAAATTTGCATTTTTCGTCATTCCCATAATGTCGGTTCAGCGTGTTCTGCCATTCTCTTATATTTTTATATTGTTTTTCGTATTATGGATTGTTTCAATGTATATCACACCGGGAAAAATATTCAGGCAATTAAAAGTGTTTTCCAGGTTTGTAGAAACCCCGGCAAGAATTTTATTTTTCACCCGGTTCACAAGAAAATTTCTATTCTTCTGGGGTGTAATTTTTCTATTTATTTCGTTTGTTTTATCGAGTGGCATTATGTTTGGTCCGGGGTTTTCAAATCCATACAAGAACGTAAAAAGGTGTGAAAATAATCTCCGACAAATTGGTGAGGCCATGGAGCAATGTATAGAGCAGTCTCATTATTTGCCAGATTCGAAAGCCTGGATAAAAAAGACCTGGCTTTCCAAGATAAAAGATAACAGGAAATTAAAGTACGTTCCTTATTGCCCTTCAGGTGGAGTATATGAATTTAAAAAATGGAGAGATAAAAAGGGCAGGGCGATGTATGAAATAAGGTGCTCCTGCGGCGCACACAGAAGAGCGCATATTAAGGATAATTTCTATCCCCGGTATATGAGGAAAAAGGGATTGATTAAAAGTTCAAAGAAATAGAGTTACAATACAGACAATCAAATACAGGAGGTTGGCAACATGAAAAATACTCACAAAACATTCATATTTCTTACTGTGCTGGGCTTGGTTCTGATTTTTTTATCATCAGTTTCGGTACATGCCCAGTTGGTCATGAGCGAGCAGAAGATGAAAATTGTCAAGGTGGAGAGAGAGTTCAACCGCCTCCAGGCAAGGGTACATGAGGACAACAAGGGAAACGTACAGTATATACTTGTTGATGGCAATACGAAATTCTCACACAACAACCGTGAGGTCAGTTTTAATAAAGCCTGGAAAATGTTCAGAAAAGATATGATAATCCGGGTAAAGGGTGGAGTAACTATCACCGGAAAAATCAAGGCTAAACAGATATGGTGGTAGATGGCTTCTGCTAATACTATCTATCTAGTATTTCTCTCACTTTGTTCAGGAAGTCTATCTGACTGAAAGGTTTTTCAATAAAATCAAGCCCCTCATCGAATTCATAATGTTCTTCCAGAACACCCCTGGAATAACCGGACATGACAAGTGTTTTTATGTCGGGATCCATTTGCCGGATCTTCAAGGTCAAATCGACACCGTTTGTTTTCGGGAGAAGCAGATCAACGATTAACAAATCAGGCTTTTCATCAGCGGATTCATATTGTTGTTTTGCCTGCTCTGCGTTAGTGGAAAAGATAACTTTATAACCCGCATCATTGAGCATTCCCTTTATAAGTTTTCCTATCATACGATCATCTTCCACAACCATTATGCATTCAGAAGCTCCGGAAAGCGCATTCAAATCCGGGGGAGTCTTTTCCGAAATCCCGGATTTTTCCTCAATTGCGGGGAAATATATATTAAATATAGTTCCCTCTCCAGGCTTACTTTCTACAACGATATAGCTTCCTGCCTGTTTTACCATACCATAAACAGTTGAAAGTCCCAGTCCGATTCCCCTTTCTCTATCCTTAGTTGTAAAGAAAGGCTCAAATATGTGAGATAAGGTTTCATCATCAAGTCCTACGCCGGTATCTCTTACCGAGAGTGTTACATAACGGCCGAGTTTGACAAATGGATGGCTTCTTTGAAAAATATCATCAACCGTGAGCATTCCTGTCTGTATTACAAGATCCCCTCCTTCTACCAGAGCATCCCTTGCATTGACAACAAGATTCATTACAATTTGCTCAACCTGTGCGGGGTCAGCTTTCATCAGGGAAATAACAGGCGAAAGGATTGTTTTTAAAGAAATATTTTCCGTAATGAGTGGACGTATTATCCTTTGAATGTCTTTGATAATTGAATTGAGATCAACCACCCTGGGAGTTACAACTTGCTTCCTGCCAAATATCAACAACTCTCTTATCAAGTCAGACCCCTTGTCAGCCGCCTTGTTGATATCATACAAGTATTCAAGAATTGGATTTCCCGGTTTAAGCTTTTTTCCGGCTATTTCCGCATTTGCCATAATACTCATCAGAATATTTCTAAAATTGTGGGCTATTCCACCGGCAAGGCTCCCGATTGCCTCCATTTTCATTGCCTGACTTAGCTGTTTCTCAAGCATAACTTTTTCAGTTATATCTGAAACCATTACCAGGTCGATGATGTATTTTCCGTTTTCATCAGCAAAAGGAGTGGCATGAATCCTTCCTGTTCTGTGACTTCCGTCTTTTGCCAGAAATTTAATTTCATAGGGAGGAATTTGCTCTCCCCTCATCCTCATATTGAAGTTATTGAGGACTTTACCGGCTGTTTTCTTATCCCATATGGGGAGTTCCATAATATTCTTTCCTATTACTTCATCGGCTTCATAACCAAGCCAATCGGTAATCCTATCATTTGTCCCTATAAAACAACCGTTTTTATCAAAAAGCACTATAGCCTCCGGGGAGAGTTGAAATATTCTTCTGTACTTCTCCTCGCTTTGCCTTAACTTCCTTTCCATTTCCATGCGCCTTGTCACATCCCTGAATACCCCCCTTGTTCTGACCGGCTTTCCCTCTTCAAAGCGGCAGTTTGCGCCACCCTCAACTTCTATGGTCCTGCCGTCCTTGCTTACGAACCTGGCTGAAATACCTTTTTCATTTTTACCCGATATCACCTGTTTAAATACAGCTTTACAATGCTCAATGCTATCCGGGTGAATTATATCAAAAAGGTTCAGGTCGGCTATCTCCTCATCTGTGTATCCAAGAGTCTCTTTCCATGCCCTGTTTACATATTCAAATGAACCGTCAGTCCTCACAGACTGGATCAGGTCGTTCGCATTTTCGAAAAGGTCTCTGTATTTCTCTTCGCTTTCCCTTAGTTCTTCTTCTCCTTTTTTCCTCATAAGGGCGTTAATTAACACTTCTCCCACTATCTTCAAAAGGGTGATAGTATCTTCATTCCATTTTTTTTCAACTTGTATAGAGTCGAAGCCAAGAAATCCCTTGATTTCATCCTGGTATATCATGGGAACAACAATCAGGGACTTGATTGATTCAATCTGAAATTCTTCTTTTTCCGCTAACGCTTCATCTGGAAGGTCATCCACTCTTGGAACATAAAAAATATCGAAATTCCTTATTTTCCCGTTAAAATAAGGAAGAAAATCAGAATCAAGATCCGTCAATCTGTTTTTTTGTGACCCAATACCCTCACCACACCACTCATGTGTATTACTCCTTTTTTTTCCATCATCCGAATAAAGAAATATATAGCTTCTATCGACATTGGAAAAATTGCCGATTTTTCTCAGGGCATGATTAATTCCACTATCTATTTCTTCCGGGGAAAGACTTATAAAATGGTTGGATATGGATGTTATGAGATCCTCAAATTGCAGGCGGTATCTTAATTCTCCCTCGATCTTCTTTCTCTCTTCAATCTCTTTTTTAAGTAACACATTAGATTTTACAAGCTCATCCGTTCTCTTTCTGACTTTCGCTTCAAGCTGATAGCGAGCCTTTATCAGGGAATCTTCCGCTTTTCGGCACTTTCTTGCCTGACTCTTTAATTTCTCGACCAACCCATGCTGATCCATTGCATACCGGAGGGTACGTATAAACAAGTCACTGTTTATCTCACCCTTTACCAGGTAACTCTGGGCGCCTCCCTTCAGGGCTTTCATTCCCATAGTCGGATCGTCCAGGGCGGTTAGCACGATTACAGGCTTATCGGGAGCTTTCTTGCGGACTTTATGTAAGGTCTCTATACCCTGACTGCCGGGGAGCCATAAATCAAGAAGAACTAAATCTATCTTGTTATCGGCAAGATAACTGAAACACTTTACAAGATCGTCGGCATGCTTGATTTCAAAATCATTCCCGTCGGAAACCGAGAGAAGTTCCTGTATAAATCTTGCATCATCCGGATTATCCTCAACTAAAAGAACTCTGATCTTTTCAGCCTCCATGAACACACCTCTGCCTTAAACTTCTTCACTCCAGCAGGAATCCTATATATTTATACGAACTCATCTTTATTAATATTTATTTTTATTTTGGGATTTACTCTTTTCCTCTCTCATGTTAAGAAAAGTTATTATTTAGACTATTTCTAATAAGTATTTTTCTTTTTGATCTGCGGCGAGACGCCGCAGCTACCGACGTTGTTATACCGCATTGTTATAATGGTGGGGGCGGCGTCCCGCCGACCAAATAACAAGACATTATTTTCGAGAAATAGCTTATATTCTAAATTAAAAAGATGAACGAAAACATTCAACAACTTATTACAAAGGCGGAAAGTCAATTAAAACGCAGGGAATATCGTAATGCCAGGCTTCTCTTTCAGGAAGCGGCCATACTTGCCCGGGACGAAAGGGACTTCCCATCTGCCGCCGATAATTTTTATGCCGCCGGGACTGTTTCATATAAAGAAGGCAATATTAAGGATGCTATAAAGAATTTTCAAAAGGCGGGGAAAATATATTATAAAACCGGTGATAAGGAGCACCTGGCGGATGCGGGCTTTAACATAGGAAAATTATATCAGGAAATTGGAAGGCCCGAGGAAGCGGTGGAGCACCTGCGTATGGCTTATGATGTATATAGAGAACGCGGGGATATTGAAGACCTTGGCGACGCCGGGTACAACCTGGGACTTGTCTATCTGGATCTCGACAACACACAGGACGCTTACGATCCATTTTTCACAGCACTTGATTATTTCGAGGAAATGCATGAGGATGAGAATTTTGCCGATTGCATCTATCAAATCGGGAAAATGTTTTACATGGGAGGAAATCCTTCACCGGCAAGAGAGTATTTCACTAAGGCGGTTGAGTTGTTTGAAAAACTTGGAATTGAAGACAGCAAAGCCGACAGTCTTTTTAAACTGGGGAACATATTCCTGGATATGGAAAAAACCGAGAATGCCCGGGATTATTTTAAAAAAGCTTTAAAAATATATACAAAGCTTGGCGAGAAAAAATACATGGCAGAAACCCTCATAAATATGGGAACTGCAGATGAAGCTGAGTGTAATAATGAATCCGCTCGGGATATGTATAAAAAGGCACTCTCGTTATTTACTTCCCTGGATGATGAAGAGGGCAGAGGAGATGCTTTTTACAACCTTGCTGCCATGGAAAATGAATCGGGCGATTTTATGGAGGCGCTCAAGTTATTCTCCCTTGGCATGTTCTCCTATAAAAAATCCGACAATTTAGAGAACGAGGGTGATTCAAACCTTAGAATCGCCGGGATATATCGCAGTATGAATGATATGGATAATGCACTCTTCTTCTATAAAAAATCTATGATCTGCTTTGAAAAGAGTAAGAATTATAACAGGGCTAAAGAAGTGAGGGAGTTGATGGAGAAACTGATGACGCAGAACGGAGGACGGATTACGGAAACCAGAGGTCGGAGGTCAGATGATGGATGATGAAAAATGGAAAGTGGATCTCGTTTCCCCCTTCCCCCTTCCCCCTTCCCCCTTCGATATAACTCTTGTAAACATCGTATTCCCCACTGATATAGGCACAAAAAAATACTACTACGTACCCGTAGGCGTACTTTCCCTGGCTTCATTCCTGGAAGAAAACGGTTTCTCCGCCGAGGTCCTGGACTATCAGCACGCGGTACATCCCCAGCTCGATAAACCGGAGAGTTACTATGAATTTCTTCTGAAAGCTAAATCAGATATTATCGGGATCAGTGTGATGGCAAAAGATATGCCCGGAGTGATAATTGCATGCCAGATGCTGAAAAAGAAATATCCTCATAAGATCATCATTCTTGGCGGGCCCGGCCCCACAGGTGTGGCGAGAAAGTTGATGGAAGAATTCCCGTTTATCGATTTCGTTGTCCGGGGCGAGGGAGAATATACACTTCTTGAGCTGATGAGGACGGTTTGTCGGAAGTCGGAAGATAGAAAATGGATGATGGAAAATGGAGAATGGATGACGGAGAACGGATCCCCTTTCCCACGTCCCTTTTCCCATTTCCCTTATGGGGGGGATGTCCCCGTCCCGATAAACACTGACAACGACACGGAATCTGACATTTTTAAAAATATAAAAGGCCTTATATATAGAAAAGGCAGCAATGTAAAAGTTAACCCACAAAGAGAACGCATTGAAAATATCAATAATCTTCCTCTCCCGGCCTATCACTTAATCAACCCCAATAAATACAACCTTGTTTATTTTCCATCCACAAGAGGATGCAGACATTTCTGCACTTTCTGCGATCAGCCCGCTCTTTGGCAGGGGAAAGAAATCAGCAAGTCTCCGGATAGTGTTTTTAATGAAATCGATTATATTACAAGAGAATTAAATGCGAAATGGGAGGTTGCCTTTTCCGACAATGAATTCTGTGCGGACGAGGAAAGATTCGTGGAATTTTGCCGCCGATACAAAGATGGAGGGTACAGATTCCATTTTTCAATGGATCGAAGGATAGATTCAGTTGACGAGGATTTCCTGAAAGCCGCCCGCAGTGTCAATTGCCGCTTGACATTATACGGCGTCGAATCCGGAAGTGACAGAGTTTTAAAAGAGATTAGAAAAGGATTCAAAAGTGAAAACATAAAATCTTCCCTTTTGCTGTCAGCAAAATATATGGATAACACCATTGCATCATTTATGTTCAATTATCCTTTTGAAGAATTGCGGGACTTCATCGCCACGCTGAATATAATTTATTCACTCTGGCATAAACCCACCAGAAATTTTATCACATTTCAACTTCATTACCTGTCTCCACTACCTCGTACCCCGATATTTGAGAAATACAGAGATACGCTTGTCAGGCGCGATGTCTCGAACATGATGATATCAGGGCAAAATGAAACGCAGTATGAACAAGTTATAGATTATGAGAAGAATAAAGTGGCCGTACTGGCGAAGGTGTTGACGGAGGACGGAGAACAGAGAGCGGATCCCGCTTCCCATTTCCCGCTTCCCATTTCAAGCATTGTTGACAAATACCCTGATATTTTTGTCCCATATTATACATACAAATCACCAGATCTTGACGTGAAGGAACATCTCATAAAATGCCTATATGTCGCCCTTGAGATTGATTTACAAAACGTATTGTTTAGGTATGGTGATAATTTTATATACTTCGGGCAAGAAGAGATAAAATTCGAGGGCAAATTCGAGGAGGAAAGAGCTGACACCGTCTATTTCAAGCTTACCAGGAATTTCTTTGACAAACCGGAAAGACTCCTGAATTTTCTGAAATCCAAGGGAAATGAAAAATATATCCTCTTCTCCGTTGACCTTGAAGGCGTTCCTGAAGACAGGGACACGGGAGACAAGCTTTGCCAATTCCTGGAAGACCTCCGTATGGAAGGATTCAAATTCAAGCTTCTTTCCCATATTCCCCGGAAATATTTCAGATTTACCCGGTACCTGAAAATGGAATCACAATTCAACATGCCTGTGGATCCTATATCGGCGCATGATTTCTTCTATGTTGACGAAAAGGGAAGAGTGTGCACATTCGACGGAAATAAATTGGACTATGTATGGGAATATGAAAGCAGAGAAGAGATACAACAAGCTATAGATGAAAATGAGAACCGGGAAGAGGACAAAATTAAAGAAATTAGAAAAAAAGATACATGCTCAGAAAAATGAAAGAAAAAGACATACCGTTCGTTGTGGAATTGCATTCCGGATATATCCCCGGCGCGCTGTTTCCAAAGCTGGGAAATAAATTCATGCATGCTCTTTATCACACGATGATTGACATGGATTGCGCGGTAAATTACGTATGGGAAATAGAAGTTGAAGATTGTAGGAGGGACGTCCCCGTCCCGATAAACGAAGGTCGGAAGTCGGGAGCTCCGAAACATAGAGGAGAAGACAAGGAATCTGAAGCCAGAACCGTCGCATTTATTACTGCAACAACCGACTCGTCAGTTCTTTTCCGACAGGTACTCATCAAGAATTTCCCGCTGTTTGTATGGAGAACATTTCTATATTTAATGGGAAATCCGCTAAGAATAAGAGAGGTCTGGGAAACGGTCACATACTCGAAACTGGCGAAAGTCCCCGATGTTACCGCCGAGCTTCTATTCATTGCAATAGATAAAAATTTCCGCAAAAAAAGTATATCAGACGACCTTGTAAACAAATGTCTCCAATGGGCAAAAGAAAAAGGTCATAATAAAATAAAAGTAACCACGTATACAACTAATCACGGGGCAAATACACTTTTGGAAAGACTTGGTTTCAAATGTGCAAGAAAAGAGCCCTTCCGCGACAAGGAAATAAATTTGTATGTCCATAATCTATGACAGGGAAATAAGGAATACCAGGAATATTGCCTCTCAGGAAATTAGGAAATAAGGATAACAGATAACGAAAATTTTTCACCACGAAGCCGCGGAGTATGTAGGAGCACACTATAATAGGGACGTCCTCATCCCGATAAACGGATAATAGAGGATGGATAATGGACGGCAGAGGATGGGCGGCGGAATTTCACTTCAATATAATACTTCTTAAAACTAATGTCCAAATTGAAATACGGAGGGCAACCGCTCTCCGCATTTAAAGAAAATATTTTAAACAGAATTTATTATAATGGATCGAAACTTACGATTAATCAGGAATTAAGTTTTCTCTCATCATACATATAGATTCCCTCTTGCTTGTTTACGACCACAGCCACTTCTTTATTCTCGCTTGTTGATTTCATTGAAACCATTTCGGTTTCACTGTCCGGTATTCTGCCGTAGCTTGCCGTCTCTTCGCCATTTGGGTGTTTGTATGAAATCGACATATCCTGTAGCTTGTTCATCTGTCCAGGAAGGGAATCGTAGTGCAACTTGGCGTTGAGGGATGTAGTGTCTTCATTCTGGGTGATGACCACTGATCCTTTTTTGGGGTCCTTGTCTTCCTGTGTGTTGTCCTTTGCAATAAATTGTTTTGCAACAGCCTTGGTTCCCGCTAAGACCGTCAAAGCCTGTTCTTTATTGTTTGATATGCTTTCATTTTGCATTATATTTTCCTCCAGCCTATATTTTAGAATTTGAAACTATCGAAATTACAACTATATTATAGTCCGCATTGCGAGGAACATCAATTAACAAAATGTAAACAATTGCTATATTATTGTTAAAAAAAAGGTAACTATTCACCGCAGAGGGCGCAGAGAGCGCGGAGAGAAGAAAAAGAGGAGAACTTTCATATAAGTACTTACGCAAAATGAGGAGTGAGTCCTGTCATACTGAAACAAGCCTGCCCTGACGAAGGCCAGGGTTCAGCACAGGTTTCTGAGCGGTACAAGAAAGAACGTAAGCATTCAGTCCTCCCTTGCAGGAGTAGCATCTTGCCACGAAAATCGAGGCTGGAAGCCTCTCCTTCAGTGATGGGTCTGAATAAATACTTAATTTTTATACTCGAAAATCGGTATTCAGAATTTAGTGAATAGCAGACAATGCTTCTAATCCTCTGCGCCTGCACTGAGAATTCTCTGATTTATCTCTGTGCTCTCTGTGTTCTCTGTGGTAAAAAAACATAGGGGCTGAACAGTAACAAAAAAAAATTTTAAGTGTAGGGACTGCGAAAAATCGATAATGTCAAAATAAATTCATGAATCTATAGAAGGGAATGTTGCATAGCTAAAGAATTAATTATCTATACTCCCAAAATATGACACAAAGGCTCAGATTAGGACTGAATTATAGTATCTATATGCAGGGATCACCAGTTCTTGCTCAAGCAAATGACAAAATAGCGGGAGTATATAAAAAATGAGGAGGGATATGTATGTTTGCCACAATTGTAACCGTAAAGATTAAACCGAAAAAATGGGAAGAAGCCTGGAAAATGGGAGAAAAGAGAGCCAAAGAGCAGACTCAAATTCCGGGGATGAAGGGCTATTTTGTAATGTCCGATCTCAAAGCTCACAAAGTTGTGAAAGTTGTCTTATGGGAATCGGAAGAAGTCATGAAAAAATATGCCGAAAGCAGCGGAGTACACGAAGCCATGGAACAATCAGAAAAATATCTTGCAGGACCAATGGAGATAGTGAATCTTCCGGTGGTAGCTTCGAGCTTTTCTGATACCCCTGTATCGGTTATGTAAATCCGTAAATAAATATCAATATTAAATATTAAATATTGAAGGCAAGTTGATTATATTCTTATATGCTGTTTCCAACTTGCTCTTATTTTTTTCGGCACTATTAAGCCCCTTTTCACGGGGAATTTTTTGAACCACGAAGTCACGAAGGACACGAAGTTGTTATTTTACCACAGAGGACATAGGGATATCAATAATTTTTTATTATCGATCCCTCCTATTAGGGAAAGGGGAAAGGGGAAAGGGGAAGTGGGAAATGGGATCCATCATCCATCATCCATCATCCATTATCCGTTTTTCGTTTTCCGTTTTCCGTTTATCGGGATGGGACATCCCTCCTACAGATTCGGTTTGCTTTATCCGTTTTCCGAATCCCTTTGTGGTCTTTGCGGTGAAAAAAAAATGTCATCAAAGATTAGAATTTATTTCAGGGGATTTGTTTCAGGGGAACGTGTAAAGAGAAGCGGGAAAAGAAATTCCCACTTCTCGAGTTTCTTTTACTTGGTTTCCTGGTTGATTCTGTCCAAGGTCTTATTTGCTTTCCGTCAGAACCTCGCGGATTCTATCAAGTGCCCAATCGATCTCATCTTTGGTAATAACAAGGGGCGGTGCGAATCTTATGACCTGGTGATGTGTCTCTTTTGCAAGTATGCCAAGTTTCATAAGGCTTTCACAGTAAGGTCTTGCCGTGCCTGACTCCTTCTTTATCTCCACACCGATCATAAGTCCCTTTCCCCTGACTTCCTTCACATACGGACTATTTATCTCACCGAGTTTATCCACAAAATAACGTCCGAGTTCATCCGCCCTTTCAGGAAGCTTCTCGTCTGTAAGTACATTCAGAGCCGCCTCGGCAATAGCCATTCCCAGCGGATTACCTCCGAATGTTGAGCCGTGGTCGCCCGGGGTAAACACTCTCATTATCTCATCGGATGCAAGAATGGCGGATACCGGGTACACTCCTCCGCCCAGGGCTTTACCGACTATTAATATATCCGGTTTCACATTCTCGTGATCACAGCAGAACATTTTTCCCGTCCTGCCGAATCCCGTCTGTATTTCATCAGCCATGAAAAGTACATTATGTTTTTTGCATATATCGTATGTCTTCCTTATGTACCCTTCATCGGGAATTAACACTCCGCCCTCGCCTTGAATCGGCTCCATGAGAAATCCGACAGTATTGGGAGTTATTGCTTTCTCAAGGGCGTCTGCGTCACCAAACGGAATCACCTTGAATCCCGGAGTAAAGGGGCCAAACCCTCGTTTGTATTGCTCTTCGGTTGAGAATCCCACGATTGTTGTTGTTCTGCCATGGAAATTGTTCTCCAACACGATAATCTCAGCTTTGTCTTTTTGAACTTTCTTTACCATGTATCCCCATTTTCTCGCCGCCTTGATGGCCGTTTCCACAGCCTCTGCGCCGGTATTCATGGGGAGTGCTTTTTTAAAACCGGCAATTTCGCATAGTCTCTTCAGGAAGCTGCCCATCCTGTCGTTATTGAATGCGCGGGATGTGAGGGTGATTTTATTCGCCTGTTCTTCCATCGCCCTGATTATTGCAGGATGCCTGTGCCCCTGGTTAAGTGCCGAGTATGCGGCAAGCATATCCATATATTTCCTGCCGTCTGCATCCCACACCCATACGCCTTCGCCTTTCACGAGTACAACGGATAGCGGATGATAATTATTTGCGCCGTATTTCTCCGTTTCCTGTATTATTTTCTGTGTGTTTGTTATTGTAGTCACAGATATTCTCCTCTTGTAATTTTTTCTTTATTATCCTAAGGCATGTCATTCCGGTGAAAATCGAAGCGGAGATTCTTCGCTATGTGAATCCCCGTACATCAAGAAAATCCCGTCTTTCAGAAAGTCATCGAATTAAAGCAAATCTCCCGTGATCCGCTCAGAATGAAAGTTTGTGACACCTTCCATTGTCGGGACTTCCGACTTCTGACCTCCGACGTCCGTAATCCATCATCCTTCTGTAATTTGCTTTGCCCATGATTTTACCATGAATGCAAGGGCAATCAAGAGTATTCCGAAGAATATCGCATAAAACGCGATAATTGCTACAATTGCAATAATCCCGATGTCGGGTCTTAATACGATAATAAGAGAGAATAGAATGGAAATGATTCCAGCCATTATTAAGAGCCACTTGCCTTCCTGTTTCTCCCTGATCTGGGATGCGCCCATAATTTCAAACAATCCCACAACAAAAGACCTTATTGCAATAAAATAAACCAATATAATCAAGGTAACAGCAGGCCATGCGAATGTCAATATGCCGACCAAAATACCTGCCAGTCCTCCGATCAAAGTCAGCCACCAACCGTCAAACCTTATTATCACGGAGCCTGCAACCGCTATTATCCCGTCCAACAGCATAAATACTGCAAAGAAAATAACCAGTATTTCCGCCGTAATACCTGGCCAGGCAAGCGCCGCCACTCCAAAAACAAGTGCGAGTATCCCTCGTATTAAAAGCTCCCAGAAAGGTCGTTTCGCCATTCCTGATAATTTATCCATATCTGTGTCTCCTTTCATTTAGTTTCCTTTTTTGTAAAACAAGATTTTCTCAAATAAAGCAAATGGGGTTCGGCAACGAAAGGCTCCAGGAATTTCTGAACCCTGGAATCGCGCCTGAACAGTTCAAGAAGCTCCTCAACGTCTTCTTCGTTTATACCCTCTCTGACCCAGTACGGATATGTAATCTGTAAATCTTCTTCATTTTCATCTTGATATTTGTCAATTGAAAATTCTTCCGGATTTTTATGAACCATGGAATCTCTTGTGAGGACAAATCGACCGCCGGCAACCATATCAATATATTGGCGGTTATTAATAATGAATTTGAGGGTCTG
This sequence comes from Vulcanimicrobiota bacterium, assembly GCA_021107945.1. Lineage (GTDB taxonomy): Bacteria > Vulcanimicrobiota > JAJTBE01 > JAJTBE01 > JAJTBE01 > JAIORV01. The sequence goes on from JAIORV010000097.1 coordinate 69,832, forward strand.
TTTCGCCTCATAACGCCTCTCGCCAGGGAAGCCCAGGAAGAAGAACACCCACGTTTTGATCCCGGCATCACTGCAATTTCTTATAACCTCTGCCGCCGTCTCACGTTTCCAACCCTTGTCCATCCTGTCCAGTATTCTCTGGCAGTATGACTCCAGACCGAATAGAACCAAACGACAACCGCCCCGGTAGAGCGTATCAAAATATTCCCTGTCCATTATTTTTTCAGCCCTGAACTCCGCCACCCACCTATATGGCTTGTTGTCATTTGCAATCATTATCGCCAGTTTTCTCGCTGTTTCCGGGGGAAAGGCGTCGTCAACGAAATAGAAGTCCTTACATCCATACCTCTCATTGAGATCATTCATTTCCTTAAATACCTTCTCAGCTTTTTTTTGCCTGAAATGGGAGCCGCTGAGGTGATGAGTGCAAAACTTGCATTTTGACCAGTAACAGCCCCTTGATGCGGAAATAGGCAGATAGACCTGCGGTGAATAATATTTGTCCAACATCAATCCGTCAAAATCTGGAGTCGGAAGAGCATTCAAATCGCCGGGTATTTCAGGCTTGCTGCTCTTAACCTTCTTTTTTTGCAGATATATAAGCCCTGGAACTTCTGAAAGATTTCCACCTTTCTCAAGAGTCCTGACAAGCTGAATGAAACTCCCGTCGGCTTCATACGGCAGGAATGAGTCAACAAGGCTGAACATCTTCCTCTTATACTTGAGATAGTGCGAGAGGTGGCCTATCATACTCCCGCCCATTGTAATATGTATATCGGGAAATCGCTTTTTGATCATATTGGAGAGGGTGAACCCGGGGATTAGCTGACTGAGCCATGCTACGGATATTCCGACAACATCCGGTTTTATATCCTGAATTTCCTGCATTTTTTTCTCGAAAAACTCGATATACAGGTTACCATTTTTGTCGTTGACAGCCTTTAGAATATCTTCCATTTTTGAATTTGAATAACGGGTAGTGTAGTCCTTGAGCGTCAGGTCAACTCCCCGGTATCCTCTTGATATATATTTCAGGTATTCCTGCAGTACGCTTATCGCGCCGTAATAATCGCTTGACAGGAAATAGTCGTTTCCTGTCCTCAAGCTTTTCTTGACATCATCAATCTGGTTTGCAATGAATTCGGATACTCCCGCCTTTACCAGTTGCTCCGGTGAAAGGAAATATTCATAACTCTCGAGATTATAGTCTCTCTGGACAACATCCGCCCCCGCTTTTTTCAAAACTGCGGCAAGGGACGGCAGTGCCAGATGCGGTAAAAACGGTTGCGCCTGTGGCGGGAATATAAGTAAAACTTTCATCTGATTCTCCCTTGTTATTTCCGGTAATTCCTGTCAGTTTTTGGACTATAATTATTTTCTGGTTTTCTCTTTCATTTTCTTCTTTGATTTGATATTTTCAACCGCTCCATTATCTTTCAAAAGCTTGATCATTTCAATATGATTTTTCTGAATTGCGATCTTCAGAGGAGTCCTGCGGTGTCTGTCGGCGGCGTTGACATCGGCTCCGCCTTTGATCAGTCTTTTGGCGATGTTCACTTTCCCGTTTTTCACGGCATAATGAAGTGGTGTCTGTTGACTCGCATAATCACGGGCATTAACGTCGGCTCCTTTTTTGACAAGCAGATCAACAATCTTGCTCTTCCCGTAATTTACGGCATAATGCAGTGTCGTCCTGCCGTTGTTCTCATCCCTTGTGTTTATATCGGAGCCGTTTTTGAGCAGGACTTCCACCAGTCTTCCCTTTCCAGTGATAATTGCGTGGTGAATCGGTTTGCGACCTTCCCTTTCGTCGCCGATATTTAAATCAGCTCCGTTTTTAACAAGTATTTCCACAACATCGGGATTGCCCGAATATATGGAATAATGAAGAGGAGTCTTTCCCTCTCTCTCGTTTCTTGAATTGGGATTCGCCCCGGATTTGAGGAGGATTTCCACTATCTCCGAGCTTCCCCTTTCAGCGGCGTAATGAAGTGGATTCCTGCCATTTCTGTATTCGCGCGCCCCGACATCAGCTCCTTTTTTCACCAGCGTTTTCACTACATCCTTTTTCCCTCTCTCAACTGCATAGTGAAGAGGCGTCAAACCCCTGTAGTCCCTTGTCTTTATACTGCCTCCCCTTGATAACAGCATCTCGATAATCTCCCCGTCGCCCCTGTTTATTGCAAGGAAAAGAGGAGTCCTTCCGTTGTTGTCGTCCCGGACGGTTACATCGGCTCCCTTGCTCAGGAGTAACTCCACAAAACCGATTTTTCCCGAATTGATGGCGTAATGTAAAGGCGTCCAGCCCTGCCTTCCGTCTCTTGCATTCAGGAGATCGGGGTTGCTTTTCAACAGCCTGTTTATCTTCCCCAACTGCCCCCGTTGGATGGCTTCATGGATTTCGCCCGCAAAGGCCGTGTTTATAAGGGAAAGTACTATTAATAAAGCAAAAACCACAGGTATTAATTTTTTCATGATCCCTGCCTCCTTTTTAATAATTTTTTGGTATTTGGGTTGATAGAAAACCACAACAGATAAGTGAATATTGCCATAAATATGAGATTCAGGCTTTCACTGATTATCCCTTTAATGGCGGATGTAATCTTAATTGTCAGGCATGAACCCGGATAATGTTTTTTTATTAACGCAGAGGACGCGGAGAGCGCAGAGAATCAATAAAACGATAAGGATTTGCTGGAAATACGGAGCACAAATTCTCAGGTACTGAGAATAAATAGATGATTTTTCTTGAGAAATAGCCATAGATCGGCAATTACAGGTTCCCAAATGCATTTTTTCAGGATAAATCAGTAGTGTCCAAAGAATTTATTTCTTAGATTTCGCACGCCTGACATCTTTTAATTAAATCACTCAATTTGTCAAAAATGCGATTGAGAAATATTCTTTAATAGCCTTATAGCCATATTTCACAATATTTATAAACTTTTCGAGTTTTTAAGACAACACCCGATTTTAATCGGGTGGTTAGAAGCCTATAAAATCTACCTCCCACCTCAATTTAACCGTTTCAACGGTTTCCTTATGATATAAACCACTGAAGTGGTTAGGACGCTGTAGCGGTGGGGCTTACAGTCAATTCACCACAATAAATTGTGGTGTTGTCTTAAACACCTTAAAACACGTATGTATTCAGACCTGTAGGAGAGGTTTCCCAACCCCGATTTCATGCCGTTTCCAGGCTGGTCGGGAGACCAGCATTGGTGTTCGGATAAGCATTAAAACACTGTCATTGCGAGCGACGAAGGAGCGAAGCAATCTCTTCGAAATGTGGAAAAGTGTTGAGATTGCTTCGTCGCAGGCTCCTCGCAATGACACAATACGTGATTTTTTCTCTTAACCGAACACGGATGGGGAGACCAGCCTCTACCCAAATAATGGGGTGGTCTGAATAATTACTAAAACTCCTGTTATTACCTTAATGCACCTGTTATCACCTTTAGGTGCTTGAAATAAATTCTATTACTTCTCAAGAAATTCACATGTGCGAAATGTGAGTATTTAATATGGTTCCCGGACACTACTGACACGCAATAGAACCTTGCTTTTTTCGACTATTTCAGAGTAATCATAATTCACTACCAAATTTTTCATTATAAGGAGGGATTCTCATGAAAAAGTGGATCCAGACACTCAAAATTACACTTGTATTTTTCATTTTATCCTTTGGAACCGCTTTTGCCTGTGGTTATCCATATTCGATGGTTCCACCGAGAATAGCCGTCGTCTTCCTGTTTTTCCTATGCGCAGTATTATACCTTGAAACAAGGGATCCCGTACTCCCGATCTTATTTGCAATACCCGGGACGTTCTTTCTTTTCCTTGATCCGATGCGCGCGGCATACAATGTTAGATATCTGTTTATTTTTATACTGGTTGTTGCCGCCACGAATATTCTTTTCCTGTTTACTATGGAAAACAGGAAAAAGAGACTGGTCGCGGGTGTACTTAACTTCATTACCCTCTCGGTAATCATTTCTTTCATTCTTTTGTCCCGGTACTGTCCGCTGATGGTGCATAGCCATTTTACATTTTGCATTAGCAATCTGCAGAATATCGGAATCGCTCTTGAAATATACAAGAGGGACAACAATGGCAGATACCCGAAAGAATTGGCGGATCTGACTCCCAATTATTTGAGTAAGCTTCCCCGTTGTATGTTGCGGAAACTTGAGAAAGGCTCCATTGGCGCTCGATACTATAAAACTGTCTATGGCATATCAGCGGACGATTATAAGTATGTTATTTCACAGAATAGAAAGGCTTTCACGGTTTACTGCGGGGGGAGGAATCACCAGGGATTCGCAATTCCAGGAAACTATCCCCAATACACAAGCAAAACCGGACTGATTCGAAGATAGATATCAAATTGGATTTTTATATACACGCAATAAAGCCTTGATTTTTTTCGACTATTTCAGAGTAATCATAATTCATTACCAAATCTTTATTAAAAGGAGAGATTCTCATGAAAAAGTGGATCCAGACGCTCAAAATTACACTTTTATTCTTCATTTTATCCTTTGGAACCGCTTTTGCCTGCACCATATCATATCCGTTTGTACCGCCGATGATTGCCGTTGGATTCTTGCTTTTCCTTTGTTTCATATTTTACCTGGAAACGGGCGGACTGCTCCTGCCGGTCATATTCGCTCTGCCAAGCATTTATGTTTTCTTCCTACATCCTGTAAATTCAGGGCATCTCACCATCTACTTGTATGCCTGGATACTGATTGTCGCACTTATAAACATTATTATTCTGTTTTCAATGAAGGATCGGGAGAAGAAAATGGTTGCGGGGGTATTAAACTTTATTGCTTTCTCCGCCATAATACCGATTTTCATCTTGAGCCGATCATGCCCCATTATGGTGGTTGACAGTATTACACGCTGTCAATGCAACATGAAAAATATTGGAACCGCCCTTGAAATGTATAGCACGGATTATAAGGGTAAATACCCGGAAAAATTGGACGACTTGACTCCGAGCTATTTGAGTAAACTTCCCCGATGCTTGCCCACGCTCAAGAAAAACTCTATCGGGTCCCGATTCTATAAGAGATTATATGGGTTGTCGGCGAACGATTATGAGTATCAGGTTTCCGGCGACAGGGAAGCTTATACAGCGTTTTGTGGTGGAAATAATCACAAGGGGTTCGGAGTCAGGAAGAATTTCCCCAGCTATAATAATGTCAATGGGCTCATTGCAAGGTGAATCAGTTCTCGATAACCGGGAGCGTATATTTATCTTGAGAAGTACTATACTATATGCTTATCACAGGAATACCCCGGGATCAAGCACGACTATAATCCTGCCGTTACTCAGCACGGTTAAACCCTGAATGAATTGTGAATTCAGTGTTTCTGCTTCAAAATTATTCAGGAGAACTTCATCTACTCCAATAACATCATCCACACCGAGGATTGCATTTTCATAAATATCCTGGAGTACAATGCCGAGAGGCGATAATTCCTCCTTGTTATCTGAAATCTCATTGCTCGATTGTGTCGGGGTCACATTATCCATCCACCTGCCCTGCATCCTGTTCATGTTCTCTTTGCTGAGGGTGACTATTTCATTTACTGCACAGAGGGGAAGTGCGAGCTCCTCGTTTCCCACACGAACCAGCAATACCTTCATAACAGAAGATTTTGCCGACACACTGAAACGGTAAGCTATCCGCGCTCTCTGCCTATCGGAAAGAACCTCAAATTTTCCCTTTATCTTTTTTATTCTATCCCCTACCTGAACATCATCGGAAATCTCGTTGATCGTCAACCCTCTGCCGTCATCCATGATATCGACTATGACATCTGATCCGGCATACCGCCCCTTTAATTCAATATTTGATTCCGGGGTTTTACCCGGCGATTTTCTTACATCCTCGCTTTCAACACTCTTCTCAACTATAGATGTAACGGCGGTGCCGAGAACCTCCGACATTGCCTCGCCGAGTTCGCAATCTATTTCTGTATTTCCACATTCCAATTTTAACTTTACATCTTTCTTATACTCCCTGGCAAGGTCTCCCAAGAGTCCGTTTAATCGGACTAACTCTTCCTGTAGCGGAACCCGCTTGATTTTAACCATAAGCATTTGCATTCTTACGATCAGCTTGTCTATTTCGTGAGTGATTTTCTCAAGTTCCGAGCCAATATCTTTCATCTCGCATGATGAAAGATCACCGCCTGGTTGTGTCAACCTTGTCCTTCCTGCAAAAAGCTCCTCAACCCGGCTCATCAATAAAGCCAGCTTGCCCCATTCAGTACGCAGGATATCCTTATTCTTTTTGCCGCTATTTTTTAGTGCTCCGCTGCTTGAATAGTCCTCCTTTTGCAACCTGCTTTCATCTTTCAACTCGCTTATTATATCTTCACGATATTCCGGCGGCTGAAGTCCGTTTAACTCTGAATTGACTGTGACCCTCAAACACTCAACAGCTTCAAAAAAGAGCGCGATCATATTCTCGTTCAGATCTTTCTCCTGATATCTTATTAACAACAAAAGATCCTCAATCTCACTTGCAAGGGTTCTGGAACAAGTAAATTCCATCATATTGGAGGAAGCCTTTAATGCATGTATATATTTAAAAATATTGTTCAGCATTTCATTGTTGTTTGGGTTTCCTTCAAGGACAAGCAAGCATGTATCAAGCTCTTCAAATATTTCCGTTGCTTGATCATAGTAAGTTTGTAGGAGTTCTTCTGAAAATGCTTTCATCGTTTTCCCCCGATTACAATAAATTTACTCATTGTTATAATCGGCAATTTTCAGTGAAGATAAAGGGGGGGTTGGAGGGTGCAGGATTTTGTAATTTGTATTTTTTCAGTTGCCAAAGCTATTTTTTTGTTTTGGGCGACGGGTGAACCGCCATGTTACGGCACTTTAAGAGATTATTCGATATGAGTAACTGAGGTTGACTAATTTGTCAGGGATTGAAAATCTCTTCATTAGTATCGGCTATAATTATTCATTAGTAGCAGTTAAAATTGTTCTCTTAAAAAAACTTTAAACTGCAAATTTCATAACATTTCCAGGCCGGTCGGGTCCCTGTCTTTATTTGAAATTTATTCCTCTGAGAAACTCGTTAAGCCCGGACTCTTCTCCGCGCGGAAAGGAGCATGTCATAACCAGAAAATATTTATTAACCACCGTGCAATAGATACGATAAATGTCTTTCATTCCTTTTCCCAATGTTCCAGAGCCTTTGACCTCAACATAATAAACAACTTTTCCGCCGATATTTTGCTTTTTCAGGATAGGATTGCTCCCACTTAAACCGTAAGAACGCATATATATTGACAGATAATCCTTCCCCGTTTTCGCCTGCGGCATTATATCCGTGCTTATAGCCCTGCATTTAACAAAAATCTGGGAATTATTCACGGTCTTCAATGCCTGGAACAGGGAAAGATTATGGTCTCCTGTGAGGCTTTTCAACTTTTGCATATTCTTTACCGATTCCTCCAGGTTGTCAAGGGCTTGCTTCAGTTTCCTGTAGTCGTCGGAATCCTTCTTATCTTCCAATTCCTTGAGCTTGCCCTTCAGCCGTATTATCTCACTTTCCTGCAGTGAGCGAACCCTGCTTTGAACCTGAGCTATGGGATAGAGGGTCCAGCCTGGCGGGGCAATTACCCTCAAACCTATTTTATTATTTGCATATTCGTTCGATTTAAATTGCATGTCTTCCGCCTGGCATAAACCTCCAGATATCAATAACACCAGAAAGACGATAAGCAGCATCGGACTGAAAGTCTTATTCATAAATATACCCTCTCTTTTATGGATATTAAGGTTATAGGAAAATTCGTGAAAATCAAATTCAATCCTGTAATTTAAAATAATTATGAATTCTTTTTTCAGGCCAAATAATGAATTGGAAAAAGGTAATTTACGCTGAACAGCTAATTCTTTATATGTTACGTGTTTTTTTCCGGAGCCGTTCTCAGCCTATCGGTGTATTATTAACAAATATGGGGGAAATTTTTATGCCATACTTTGAATACAGTGCCAAGAACAAGGAAGGAAAGGAAGTGGAAAGGCAAATATCCGCCGCTTCCCGGGAGAAACTACTGGACTTACTCCACAAGGAAGGTTTGACTCCTCTGGAGATAAAAGAACTCAGCGACGATGAGATGAGAGAGAAAACCAGGTGGAAAAAGAAAGCAAGATCCCAGCAGAAGAAAAAGAAACAAAAGAAAAAATTGGGACTCTTCAAGGACTCGGTGTCTCAGCAGGACAAGGCGTTCTTCACCCGCCAGTTCACCATCATGCTCAACGCCGGACTTAGCCTGGACCGGCTGATAAATGTTCTGTACTGGCAGACCAAGAGCGCAAGACTCCAGAATGTACTCTATACTATGGGGGAGGATCTTCAAAAGGGAGCCGGACTCAGCGGCGCTATGTCCAAACACAAGGATGTTTTCGATGAAATGTACCTGAGCATGGTGTCGGTGGGGGAAAAGAGCGGCAATCTTCCCACTATTTTTGAGAGACTGGCCGATATCATCGACAAGAACCTGTCATTGCAAAAAAAGGTGCGGGCCGCCACCGCCTACCCCATTTTTATTCTGATTTTCAGTGTTATCCTTTCCTATGTGTTAATTGCGGTTTTTCTTCCCAATTTTATCCCCATTTTCGAAGGAGCCGGGATAGACATCAACAAGAAATACCCACTTACCGCGATGCTAATTAATATGAGTAATTTCCTGACCAAACCCCTCAACATTGCATTCCTTCTCCTGGGACTGGCGGGGATATATCTCCTGTTCCGCTTCCTGTCCAAGTCCCCAAAAATAAAGTTATTTATGGATGCCGCCGTGTTGAAAATTCCCGGTTTCAAGGTAGTAGTCAAACAGTCGGCCATGTCCCGCCTCTGCCGCAGTTTTGCTTACCTGACCAGTAGTGGAGTCCCCGTGTTGGATGGGTTGAATATGCTAAGTCGCAGTTCTGGAAATTCTGTAATCGAAGCGGCAATATTGCGTGTAGCCCATAAGGTGCGTGAGGGTGCCTCCCTATCCATCAGTTTCGAGGAGGAAGAAATATTCCCTGATATGGTGATTCAAATGCTCAACGTCGGCGAGGAGTCCGGTTCCATTCCCGAGATGATGGAGCGAGCTTCCAACTACCTGGACGACGAGGTTGACAACGCGGTTTCGGCTCTTACTTCCATGATGGAACCGGCAATGATGATAGTAGTGGGATTGATTGTAGGAATATTTGTGATGGGAATCCTGGTGCCGATCCTGACGATGGCAACCCAACTGAATGATTAGCCCGTTATAACAGTACATAAGAGGGGAGTAATGTATGCAAAAGACAATTAAAGTCATTAAAAACCGTTACGAGGTAAAACGCGAATTTCTCAAGTGTCGGTTCAGCACTATATACCAGGGATTTGATCGTGAACAACAGAAACCGGTTCTGATCCGGTCACTCAATGAAATACTTCCATTTAACACCCCAAAAGAGCTTAAAGATGCCAATAGCCAGATAATGATCGAGGGTAATATTCTAAAAACCCTCTCCCACGACGGACTTCCCAAAGTGCTGGATGTTTTCAAAGAAAATGAGCAGCCATATATAATTTTCGAGGATTTCGACGGGATGACTCTTGATTACGCCATCCTGAACAACGAATTGAAACGGACAGAGAAGTCTTTCCAGTGGATAATTTCCCGCCACATTGAAGTGATTAATTATCTTCACAATCAAAATCCGGCAATTATCAGCGGCGGCATATATCCCCAGTCTATACTCATTACTTCCGATGGACAAATCAAACTTATGGAGTTTGGCTTTATGACCATGGGACTGGGAGCTCCGGGACGGACCAACTTTCGCATGATGGGACCCCCCCGGTACTGTTCGCCTCAGCAACTACAAGGTCTGCCCCCCTCACCCGCGGATGATATTTATTCCCTTGGCACGCTGGCCTATTTCACATGCACCGGCAAGGAGCCGGAGCGGGCAATGGATCGACTTATGGAGGATCATCAGAAAAACATTTTGGAACTCAACCCCCTGCTATCCCCCGATTTCGCCTCTAAGATTACCAAGGCAATGGAACCTGACAGAGCCAAGAGATATGGTCTGATTGACGATTTGAGGGAGGGCTTTGCGGGAATATATTTCCAGGAGAAGCCATTGGAGAAACCCGGCGAAGAAGTTCCCGCTGAAGAAATTCCCCCGGAAGAAGTTCCCCCGAAAGAAGCGGCAAAGGAATCGGTTAAGGAAAAGATTCCCAGAAGAATTGAAGACCTGTCCAGTATGAAGATCAACCTGGTTGAATTGTTTGAAAAGGTGATTCCTTCCAGCCGCAAGGAAGTGGTAAGGGCTACTCCACCGAGCAGCAGGGCCGGTTCCACCTTCCTCACCCGGTATTCTTATGTGGACTTGAAAAAGATAAAAATTGATCCGGTAGTGGCAAAAATGATGCCCGAGCGAATTTCCCGGGCCATCGGCGGCGTGGTAATGGAGAAAAACGATTTTGATGAAATCACCGTGGCAGTCAAGGATCCCAGTCTGACTATGATTTACGATCATATTTCGTATATTTCAAAAGGACAGTTAAAACCATTGTTATTCAGGGCCGACCCGGACATTATAGACCTGGCCATGGAATATATCTATGAAAGACCCCCTGGGGTTGAACAGATGGGATGGTATGAATTCCTGGAAAAGAAACGTTATTCCGGGGTGGATCTGGAAGTAAAGCAGGACGAAAGCCAGATTGAAATGTTCGACAGGGAGGCTATCGAAGGCCCGGTAATCGAAGCCACCAACCAAATCATCAAGGAAGCTATTTCCATCGGGGCAAGCGATATTCACCTGGAAACTTACGAGAAAAAACTGATTCTGCGCTACCGCATCGACGGTGTACTCCATACCATGAACGAGTTCGAGAACGAGATAGGCCATACCATAATCAAGAGGCTGAAAATCCTGGCAAAGGCGAACATCGCCCAGGAACGGGACACCCAGGGAGGGAGAATCTCAGTAAAAATCGCCGATAGTGAATATGACCTGCGGGTTAGCATAATCCCTGTTCCCCACGGGGAGAACATCGTAATGAGAATCCTCAACAAGGGCGCGTTCAATTATTCTCTTCAAGACCTGGGCTTTACCGAGGAATCCCTGGAGAGATTCAATGGGCTCCTGACCCGTCCTTACGGGATGATCCTGGTCAGCGGTCCCACCGGTTCCGGGAAGACTACCACCCTGTATGCCAGTTTGAAGGATATAAGCCGCCCCGACCGGAAACTCCTTACGGTGGAGGATCCCATTGAATACGAGATGCCCGGAATAAGCCAGGTACAGGTAAGCCTGGCTCCCCGGGAAGTGGAAAAGAAAGTTACCTTCGCCAAGGTATTGCGGGAATTTTTGAGGCAGGACCCTGATGTAATACTGGTTGGTGAAATCCGGGACGAGATAACCGCGCGCATCTCGGTTCAAGCGGCACTCACCGGTCATTTACTTCTTTCCACCATTCACACCAACGACGCTGTGGGCATCGTCACCCGTCTCAAGGATATGGGCATCGCTCCCTATCTGGTGGGTTCGGTGCTGGTGGGCGGACTGGCACAGCGCCTGGTTCGAAAAATCTGCCCCGCCTGTAAGCGGGAAGTCGCCCTGTCCCCGGCGGACGCGGAGATTTTCAAGAAAAACGGCGTTCCCATCACAACCCTCTATAAAGGAAAAGGATGTGACAACTGTCACGGTTATGGCTACAGGGGCCGGATTGGAATTTATGAAATACTCCGGGTCTCCCAGGAAATCGGCGATCTCATATCGACAGGAGCTAACGCCATAGAGATTAAAAAGCTTGCCGTCGATCAAGGAATGAAACTTATATTTCATGACGCCCTCATCAAAGCCGCCAACGGAACCATAACAATGAGCGAAGTGAACCGGGTGACAATTGCATGAATCAAGTCCGAATAACAATTCTATTATGGGTCATAATCTTATTACTGCCGAATGCTTCTTGTGGACGGAGTACGTATGATCGACCGGCAATTGCTCCATCCGGAGAAACTTCCCCGGGGTCGGATTCCCTGATCATCGACGATAAGTTTTCAACTTTCAATGTAGATCAATATGAAACCGAGGATATTTATGATGTAACCTCAATTCTGGAGCCTGCGAGCGGCCCTGCCATGCAAAAAAAAGCCATCCAATTGAGAAGGGAAGGCAAATACGAGCAAAGTCTCCAGGTTCTGAATGACGCCATAGAACTCTATCCCGGCAAGGCGGGATTGTGGTTCAGTAAAGGCAAGACTTTCGCCTATATGGGAAAATTCAAAAAGGCGGAAGAATGTATGACTCGCTCGACTCGCATAAAACCCGGTCCGGAGATATGGTACTTTGCCGGTGTTTTGAAAGCCTACATCGGCAAATACGATGAGTCGATGAAGTGTTTCGACAATTCAATTGCCCTGAAGCCCAGCCCCAATGCCTGGTATAGCAAGGGTATTACTTATGATGATCTGGAGAAAAACAAGGAAGCCCTGGAGTGTTATGACAAGTCCCTGGCAATAGACAATAGCTATCGCGGGGTATGGTATTCCAAGGGCATAGTGCTGCTCCAACTCAACCGCTATGATGAAGCCAGGAAAGCCTTCAGCCAGGCAAAAAAACTAGGACACCACCGGGCCGATAGAGCCCTCAAGGCCCTTTCGAAAAAAGGACTTTAAAATTCATTAATCCACCAGAAAGGAATGGCATCGCCCTATATGTTCTGCCCCGATTGTGGATATAAAAACAAAGAAAACGCCACTTTCTGTTTCGCCTGCGGCTCAATTTTGAGAAAAATTCTTGGCGAGGGAAGGTATGAGATCATAAAGTTCCTCAACCGGGGAGGAATGGAGCAACTTTTTCTGGCCCGGGATACCAAGATGAAAACCGATATAGTCATCAAACAACTTACTCCTCCAAAGGATCAAGACAAACTTAGTTTCGAGTACCTAAAGAACCGGATGAAAGAAGAAGCGCGGTTCCTCTATCGACTCAATTACCGGGGGCTTCCCCGGGTGATGGATTTCTTCCCGGATCAGGGCTCCTTCTTTTTAACCATGCAGTTTATCGACGGGGAGGACCTGGAGCAGGTAATAAGCCGTCAACCTGAAGGCCGGGTTGATATTGAACAGTGCATACAGTGGATGGACCGGCTCCTGGATATCACGAGCTTTCTTCATAACCAGGTCCCGCCCATCATCCACCGGGATATAAAGCCCCGCAATATTATGATCGATTCTGACAAGGAATTGTACCTGATTGACTTTGGAATTGCCTGTATCATGGAAGAAGGGAAGGATTATACCCGGGTGGGAACTTTTGAATACGCCTCCCCTGAACATTTCGCCGGAGTCATAGATACCCGCTCCGATATATATTCCCTGGGTGCCACCATATACTACCTGTTGACCGGCCTATCGCCGTCGGAACGTGCCCATCCCGGGAGTTTCCCCCCATTAAAGCAGTATCTTCCGGACGCCCCCGACAAGCTGGCGGAAATATTGGCGAAGATGACCATCTTTTGCAAAGAGGAGCGTTATGGAAATTGCGATGAAATCAGGCAGGAACTGCGGGAAGACCCACAAATTGCGAAATATCTGCAAATCGACGAACCTACAGAGGGACTTCCATCCGGCTCTCTTCCCCCCGCAGCCGAATCCCCCAAAAAAACCGACGAAACAGATGGGAATGGCAAAGTCCGGGATAAAGAAGAAGATCAGCTAAAAACCGGCGATATGGAATCGGATGAAATTACCAGCAAGAAAACCAGCAAGAAGACTCAAAATTGGACTCCGGCTTTGTTTGTTGTGCTACCCCTCCTGCTTATTGGACTAGCTATTGTTTTTTTTCACTACAGAGGTCGTTTAACTCATTTAAGCAGGAAAACGACGCAGGAATATAAGATTGTGTCAGTATCATCGAATCGGAAAAAAATATTGAAATTGAAAGTTCTAGCTAACAAAGAGAATCTCCCATTTCGTCTGACCGTCAAAGAGAGCTATAAAACCAAAGGAACCACTTGCCGGGTTCTTGCTCAATTTGACAGCAGAACTCTGACGGTGCATGGTCTTACTCTTTTAAAGGAAAAAAAGTACAGGGCAATTCTGAAAGAAAATCCTCAAGATGGTATTACAGTCAGGTTAATAGAAACTTTTGGCAATATGCAAGAAGCGGAGAAAAAAGCAAAGGAAATAAATCGAGTCTATGAAATAAATTCATTTTTCGCCAAGGCAGTTCCCCGAAGGGTTCCCGGCATTCTCTATGAGCTGGAAATCGATGGTATTCATTCCCGGAAAAAGGCCTTGCAATTGAAAGATAAATTCGCCCCTTATTCCGACAAATTGGAGATAATCCCCATCGAAAATAAAAAGTCCCGGTAGGAGGAAGTCATGAAAAACTGCGGCAATCAAAAGGGATCTATTCTGCTCTTGTCCATTATGTTGATATTTATACTGCTTACTTTGGCCATATCAATGGTCGCCAACGAATTCACTGCCCGGGATTCCGCCCTGAGGGCCTATATGTCGGGAGTCCAGGAGCAGGCTATTCAGGTCACCCTGCAGAGGTTCCTGGACGCCTTCAGCAAAGAAACCGCCGGTTCCAATGTGCCGCCTGTCCCCCCAAAGTCAGCGGCTATAAAAAACCCCACCTATGATGTTCCTTTTAAATGCAGTCCGTCAAATCGTAAGGACTTTTACATCACAGGAACCTGGAAGAAGGAAAATTCCATCTTTTATTCCCCCACCGAGAATCCCGGCAGAGATTTTACTTCCAGCTCGGAAATTGGTTACTATGACAACGTGACCGCTCAGGGATTCGAATCCATGAAGGTTTCGCCGGGACATAATATGCTGGTGGTGGATACCCCACTCAAGGCTCGCTATATCGCCATGTACAGTTATCATTTTCCATATGGGGCATTTGCTCCAGGGGGGCTCGTCCGGCTTAAGGACGCTTACGGATGCTCCAACCCTCTGGACGACAAGGAACAAAAAGACGGTAAATTCCTATCGGGAATTCCCGTGGAAATATTCGCCGCCAAGAACATCGAGGTCCAGGACTTTCCCTTCGGGAAAGCTTATTCCACCGACGGAGACATAAAGATAAGCGGGAAGAAGGGAGCAATCCCTTTCACCTCAGTTGCCGGAAGTCGGGTGGTGGAGGCGAACAATTTTAAAAAAATCTTTGAGCGGCAGATTGACAACGCCTACGAGGGCATAATAAAGGTAACCCTCTCCAAGGACAAAGTCTTCTTCGGTAAACCGGTAAACAACATCCTGGATTTCGCCAAGGGGTTGTATGCGGATTTTCTCACACTTGAGCAGACCACTTCCTTCCCCTTCGCCGGTATGACTTGCAGTGACAAGAGCCCCAGAGAGAAAACTATGGGGTGCTATTATAAATTCCGGGTTCATGCTCCATATACCCCCGACAAGAGTGGCGTTTCCCCCTCTTCGGGTGTGGTGGAGAGCTCGGCCAAGACGGCCTACACAGTTTTGGACCAGGTGCTAAGAATATTCAAAAAATATGTAAAAGGATGGGAGGCCATACCCACCGAGGGTTGCATAAGCATTGCGGAGGTAAGACTGGGTATTGATATTGCCAAGACCGCCCAGAGGTTGGCCAGTGCCATAGATGGATTGCCGTGGACTGCGCTCCTGGTTGCATATCTTACGGCAAAATTGGCAAAGCTGGTTGTCGATGAGGGATTTTTAGGCACCTTTTCCGTGGCTTTTCTTGCCATGCGGGGATATTCTGTTGCATTCCTTTCTCACAACACTGGATCGAAGAAGGACGAGCCGATAACCGTTGACGGGGATCTTCAATATAGTAACAATGGATGGCCGTTTGTCGGGGTATTCACTCTCAAGAATGACCTGGTGGTATTTGAACAGTTGGTCATGAGAACCGGCACCAAATATCTCCTGCTCGGCACTGAGTTGTTGGCTCTCACCGCCAAGAAGTACCGCACGGCACACTTCGGGACGGGGAATTTCACCAACAATTTCAAGAATATTAATAAGAGCAATTTTGACTTCAACGGCACCATGACCGTTCCCCGGGGGCGGACCATAAAATTTTCCGGCAGTCTTACCGTGGAGGGAGATCTGTGGGTCCAGGACGGCGGCGCCCTTTATGTCGGTGACAGCCTGACTGTGAAGGCTCCGGTGAATCCCGACCCCAACATAAACGAAATGATGCGCCCATCAGGCAGGGTTTTCCTGGGTAACGGCTCCACCATAATAGTGGAGAATGACTTCCAATGCGCCGGGTCCGATGCCCTGGGCTCGATTTTGGTTGCGGCTCCGATACGAAAAAATTATGAGATTTCTTCGGGAATAATTTCCAACAAGGGGAATTTGATAATTCCTTACGGGGTTATGCCCGGCGTAAGTGTATATGACTTAGCCAAGGAAGGCGCTCTCATTCCAGGAGAAGCCCCCGCGCTTAATACAATGATTAAAAACGGTCCCAATATCTCCAAGATTTCTGGACCATTCCACGCCCGGAAGGCATTTTTCGCCTCCAACTCCGCTTATGTGCTGGTGTTTCGTCACAAGAAACTTGGGATTACGTTGATTCCCCTCAATTATCCCCTGCTTTTGCCTTACAAAAAAGAGGTTGGCAACGTCCTCAACAACGTAATGAATATCCTCACCAGCGCCTTCACCATTCACCTGAACGCCTACCTGGGAGAGAATTTCTTCACCCATTCCGATTGGTGGATATTCGGCGAGGGTGTGGTTCCCATTCTTCCCAGGATGGATGTGGATCTGACGAGCAAGGAGACAAACATCCTGGCGGATTGTGCCCTGGCGTTAACAGAGGTAACAGCGGCCAGCAAGGTGGTCAACCCGGCTCTTATAACAGGAATGGAAGTGATCACCGCCGCATCGGTTGCCTCCAAGGCAGTGGCTGGAGTTTATGGGGTCTTTGTAGCCAGACAGTTTCAAAATAGTTGCGATAATACTGCGGCGCAGACCGCTCAAGGTATTAAGATGACCGCAGACGTTGCATACTCCCCATTTACATTGATTACAAATCAAACTGACAAAGCTCGCAGCACATTCCTGGGCGCACGAAAAGGGTGCAATCTATTTTACCGGGCTGCCTATGCTATTATGAAAATTCACCTGCCGGGAGGATTACAGCAAAAATCATTCGTCTCCTGCCCCGGCGTTTTCCTATATGCAGGCCAGAATATTAATCTGGGGATAAAAAGCCAAGCAAACATCCTTGGCAAAACTCTACCCGCTTCGGGATTATTCATCGCCGAGCAGGATATCAATTTTTATGGTAATTTCCGCATGGTGGGATGCCTGGCAAGCCTGAACGGCAATATCTATGCGGAATACACACGATTGAGGTTCTTCCCCTATTTTACACGGGCATCCCTTTATACCCCCAAAGATGTCAGTGGCAGTCTGTCAGGCAATTTCAAACTTGTAAGCGACAGTGATTTAAAAAGCAACGAAAATCCGCAAAACATCGGAATAACCATGCCCCGGATTCAAGCGGAAGGATGGGAGTTCTACAGTGAATATGTACGATAAAAAAATTAAACCAATCTCTATAAAACGGTCTGGAAAATCCACTCCGGGAAGGAAAGGCGCCCTCCTGGTTGAGCTTATTATCGCCTGCGTGATTATAACTGTGGCCATACTCACCCTGTTGAGCACTTTTTCCCTGGTCTCGACGCTTTCTGCCAAAACCCGGAATCAAATACACGCCGACTTGATGATCAAGTCCATACTAGACCGGATCCGGGCACATCGCTATGGCAATCCGGAGCCTTACAACTGGAACGGAACCGAAACCATCAAGATAATCCCGGAAATGCCCATCTCTAAGGTGCAAGCTGAACCCCGGGTTTCTATCTTCACCTTCACCCAAAAAGTGGATTACGAAAACAAAAGCTTTATCGGCAAGGCAAACAAGGATTATGACACCGTGACCATTACCATAAGCTGGGCGGAGAGCACCCCGGGGAAACAAGACGTCGGCAAAGGCAAAAGAGAGGAATCAAGCCGGATTCAGACGGTAATGGAAGTGAGAAGATCGGTCCCTGACCAGTATGAACTTGAAAAGAAGTGACATTTAATAAAATCGAGGCTGGAAGCCTCTTGTATTAGAGGTCTGAATCGTTGCAAAAAATTAATAACCAAATAGGCAGGTAGGCTCATGAGAAACTACAATATGAAAAGAACTAACTTAAGAAATTCGGGTTTCACCCTGGTGGAACTGATGATTTACATGTTCCTCTCGATTATTGTGCTGGGGATAATTACGACGACGTTTGTTTATATTTCCGATGCCTACAACCGGACTTCTTCGGCCTTTGACGTCCAGCGTCGTGTAGAAACCGGCATTGAGCAAGTTCGACGCGATCTTTCTCAGACCAGCCTGAACTCTATCCAGGTGTATCCCAAATCGGGGGACAGGAAGCCTGGAGTTTCCATGATAACAGCCTGTCAGGAGGAGAAAGTTTCCACCCATCGGAGCCAGGACAGTTTTACAATGTCCCAATACGGAGTTCCCAAATGGTGGGGACATGTTTTCTATACTGTGATTCCCCGGGAGCCCCAGCCCGGCGAGGTTGGAACGGACTTCCAGGGCAAACTGGGTTCCCTGGTACGTTGGACTCTTCCCCTGGATGACAAGGATTCACCTCCCTATCCTTTCCCCACCAATATTTTGCCCCGGGATTTCAATAAAAACAGAGCCGTTCCCCGGGTCATCCTGCGGGGCATCCCCCTTCCTGACTCGCCGCGTTTGAAGGGTCTGGATCATTTCAAGACCGACGGCGTTGATTATGGCGGTTTCCAGGTGGCCTTCGTCCGGCAGGAAAAGGATAATAAAGGCGGTGTCACCCGGGAATATCTCTCCACCAGGAATCCTGCAGATTTCATCGGCAAGTCCGACACCAAGGCCTCTTCTGAATTGGTGCAGGTGAATATCACTAATATTTATATATCGGAGCGTTCCGGAAAACTTAGCGCATATTCATTTTCATTTTGCGTTTATCCGAGGAATTAATCGGCAGGACTGTTTTTTTATAACAATTCACTGCAGAGTCCGCAGAGCTTCGGACGTATTCAACATTTATAACAATCATCAATGCCGTGATATTTCGAACAAGAAAGTGCTGAAAGTTATTATGATCTTTGCATTTCCTGGAGAAACTTCGAAATTACCGACTTTCATTCAAGACATGTTTTCCTGGAGCGTTTTCATTTACTTGTCGAGTAATAAAGAATGCGAGATGCCGTTAAACCTTAACTACTCACATTTCGCACATGCGAATTTGTTAAGAAGCAATAGAATTTATTTCAAGTGTTTTAGAGTAATAACAGGAGTTTAAAGGTGTTTAAGACAACACCACAATTTATTGTGGTGAATTGAGTGTAAACCCCAC
>JAIORV010000066.1 GCA_021107945.1 Vulcanimicrobiota bacterium
CGCTCAGAAGGACAAGAAGCCTTGGGAGACTGAATAATTACGCTTGAACCTTTGACAAAAAGTAAATGCACCCATATAAATATATATAAAGATTAGACCCAAATAGTGGGATTATAAATCGGGAGGAGTATCACGCTTTTATACATGAAGGTTTTTCCAGGCAAAAGAAGAATTATGTGTAATATTAAGAAATATTAAAGTAAGTGCTCAGAGCGGGTCGGGAGACCAACCTTCACTCAAATCCTGAGGGGGTCTGAATAGCAACATTCTATTCCCGCAATACAGGAGTACAGGTGCTTTATCGATAATTTGAAATGAGGGGTATAAGATGCAAATTTCCATCGAAACCAGAGCAATGAGAATATTTATCAACACTTTACTCAGTTGCCGATGCCCTGTTTCACAGGAAGTTGAAAAAGAAATTGTTGATCTATATCTATCGGGAAGGGATATGCCATACATAGATTTCACCCGTGTGCTTGAAATAGCGGGTAAGATGAACAATGAGACTCCATTCCATCGTCTGAAAGAATTTATGGTATATAATATTAACGACATGGGACAGGAATTATTTATCACTCTCGATGATATATATAGGCATTTCTGCACAAAGTTCCACTGGAGAATTGTGGAGAAAACTCTTTTCCTCGGATATAAAAATATTATCGACATACCTTCCTGGTTCGTGGGGCATATGCTTCTTCCGGTAGTAATTAAGAGAGAAAAAGGGAAGTATATGGCTGAATATACATTTGGGAACAGGATTATTAACCTGAAAAGTATTTTTGTGCCTGAGGATATGAATATTGAACAAAATATGCAATATGCAATACACTTTGCATCAGTTGTAACTCCCCTGGGAAAACATGATTTTAAAATGATTTCCCTTCATCTTGAAGAGATTAATCTTTTCAGGCTTTTCAGGGAAAACCTTGAATCTATTGATTATTCCGACTTTCAGAGATTTGGGGATTTTCGAAAAGTTTGCGAGAATAGGTATTCTAAATATTTCAATACATAGAGCTTGAGAGGAAAAAATATAATAATGCCAGAAAGTCAAAGATATAATGAAACAGTTATGGACCATTTTATGAATCCCAGGAATGTTGGAGAGATCAAGGATGCAGACGGAATAGGATTAGCCAAGAGCTCCGATCACGGAGATACGATGAAGCTTTTTATTAAAGTGAATAATGATGTGATTGTGGATGCAAAATTCAAGACATTCGGATGTGGAGCTGCAATAGCATCATCCAGCATAACAACCGAGATGGTGAAAGGCAAGACAATTAAAGAGGCGTTGGAGTTGTCCAACATGGACGTGATTGATGCCCTGGGCGGGCTTCCCCCTTCAAAAATTCAATGCTCCGTTCTTGCGGAAGAAGTACTTAGGGCGGCAATCGAAGATTACAGGAAAAGAAAAACTGGCAATGAAGAAACTGGTGTATCTGTGGGTTGCTCGGGGGATTGCGGGCGATGCAAAACAAAGTGATTTGTCGTTTGAGAAGACGGGAATTATAAAATAACAATTGTTTTTATCTCAAAGGGACTGAAAAATAGGCGTATGGTTTTAAATCTGTCTTTTCGGGTCAACTCAAGAGGAATGCTGTTCTCGTTTATCTCTTCAAGTAAATTTACTTCAAATGCCTTTTCCACACATTCAGGAATAAATAATGTCGCTTCTCCCCTACTATTCAATGATTCATACAACCTTATTATTATCCCGTCAACATCCTCGGCGGGTTTTATTGTGTTTATTGCAACATGATTTTCCCTGCTGATTATCCTGAATGCTCCGGAGATTGAATTTTCACCGCCCTTTTCTGTTTCCTGATTATCGTCTTTTTGGTATTTACCCGATAAATTAAGAAACGGCATATTCAACATGCCCGATTCTTTCAATAAATCAAAATTCGGATGCGATGCAACAACAGGCATGTATGAATATATAAATTGATGAATCCCCTCCTCGGCATCTGGATCTGGATAGACCGCCGACTTGAGCAGTGTCAGCTCAAGAGTTGATCCGTTTGCGCTGTAGCCATACTTGCAATCGTTAAGAACTGCCCCTCCATAACCGTTTTCAAATACAGCCGCCCACCTTTGCGCCGGAACCTCGAAAGATGCTCTGTCTTGAGGATAATTCTTATGTGTAGAGCGCGCTATATATCCAAAAGGTATTTCGTAATAAGCTTCATTTGAATTCACATTAACCGGAAATGATGCCTTTATAAGTGTATTCTTATCATGCCATTCAACCCGGGTCTTGAAATCTATTCTGGGTGTATGGGCATAAAAGCAAATGTCCTGAATAATATGGGAATTCCTGAACCGCCTTTTTGTTCTGAATAATGCCCTTATCGGCCCGTTCTCAATCCATTCACCCGATATGAGATCAGAGTCTTCAAGGGGAAACTCTCTGTAATATTCGTCTATATCCCATGCATCCCAGTTCAGGGGACGATCCTCGAAATATTTCCATTTATTGAAGACCTCGCCGGGAATTATGGCGTCCCTTCGAGATGAAATTCTTTTGTCTTCAAACGATGTAATTTCACCTGCCAAGTTAATCTTTGCTTCGTAAAACGGTGTACTTATTAAATCTCCATTCACCCGCACGAAATTATATTCGATTTTCTCTTTAGCTTTATGGAATTCGAAATTCTCCGCTTCAAGAGCTTTTATAAAAGGAGTGAAAATTATTTTCGATTCGTCAGCCATTTGAGCCCGATACATCTTGCCCCCGGTGCTTTTTACATATTCGAACAAATGTTCTTTTCCAGCTTCAATCTTGCTCGAATCTATTTCGACAACATCAACAGCATCAAATGTATTGGGATTGAAAATTGTGTATTTGTTTTTATCAAAATCGAATAATCTTTGCATGAATTGAGATGTTTTTTTATTAACTCTTATTGATGCCTCTTTCAATTGTCTTTCCGCTTCAACATTAACCTCATGTATTGAGGAGCCTGCGATTATGTCGTGAAACTGGTTTAAGAGTAAAATCTTCCAATTTTCATCTATGAATAATTTTATCTCTTCATCCATTTTGATCTTGCCGCATAAAATCCCCAGGCTTACAGCTTTTTCCAGGATATTCAACGAGTTTTCCAGATTTCTCATCCATTTTTTTATGGACGCTCTCGATGTCAGCGTCCCCCTGTGATATTCTAGATACAACTCACCGGACCATATCGGAAGCTTCTCCCCTACCCCCTCAATCTTTCTAAAGAAATTACATAGATTTCCGTGTTTGACTTTCGGAATCCCCGGTATTTTTCCAAGCACAGGAAATCTTTCCAGCATTTCTCTTGTAGGGCCGCCCCCACCGTCACCAAAGCCGTATGCCAGTAAAATCTCATCAAGAATATTCTTTTCCGAGAAAATATCCCATGCTCCTTTTATCTCGGACGGAATAAGCTTGCCGTTATATGTCGCCATCTGCCCGCCGTCCCTGTGGGGAGCGGTGAGGAAATATGAACTGATTTCAGTACCGTCTATCCCGCGCCATTTAAAAACATCGTACGGAAACCTTGTGTATTGATTCCAGGAAATCTTTGATGTTACAAAATAATCAACGCCTGATTTCTTCATAATCTGGGGGAGATTCCCGTTGAATCCGAATGTGTCGGGAAGCCATAGTATGCGGCAGTCGTGTTTGAAATATTTCCTGAAATACTTCTTCCCATATAGAAATTGCCTGACAATTGACTCTCCGGAGGGGATGTTCATATCAGGCTCCACCCATGTGGCGCCTTCCGCCTGCCATCTTCCTTCTGATGAATAATTTTGAATCCTCTCGAACAGCTCAGGCTCACTTTCTCTCACAAATTCATACAACAGCGGCTGGCTCTGGATGAATGTGAAATCCGGGTATTCCTCCATCAGCCTGCAAACAGTCGAGAATGTCTGGCGTGTTTTTCTCCCGGTGGTTGAAAGATCCCACAGCCACGCCACATCAATGTGTGAATGTCCGATTGCGCTTGCAATGGGCTGAATGCCGATCGACAATTCCGCCGGCATCTCAAATTTTCGCGCCACTTCCTCAACAGCACTTATAAATTCATATGATCCCGGGTTCGTAAACGGGACTTCTCTTATTATATCATCCAGCCATTCTATCAATCTCAATGTATCCAGGCGATCTTTATCAAGCAATACAATGGAATCATATAAGGTTTTGAGCTTTTGATACAACCTGAAAACCGGAAGTTTTATTTCCCTTATTTCAAGGTTTACAATTTTCCTGTGTTTGTGCGACGTCTTAAAGTTCAACCTGACTGTAAGCTCATGATCAAGATCCGATGAAAAATCTTCCGGCAAAAGCACTTCCCTGTGATTCCAGTCAATTCCCTGGTATGCGATTCCATCGAGATAAACCATTCCCTCAACCGTTTCAAGATAGCCCGTGGGTTCATGATTGCCCGCCCATATATACAAACATAGCCTTTGGTTTTCAAGATTCCCGGGAATATTAAACCTTCTCCTGAGCCAGATTATGGAATGGGGAGAAATGTGGGTCGGCAAGTCTTTCTCATCCCAAACAGTCCATTCTCCCGGCAAAATCATTGCAGGTGTGAGGATTGTCTCGGGCGTTTCTTTATATTGGATGGGAAATAATGTAACAGATTCCCCAAAAATATATCTTCCAATTTCTTTTATTTGGTTTGCAAGTCTTCCCAAAGTCATTTCAAGGTTAATCTTCTCAATAGGGGATTTTTCCATTTTTTATATCATCCTTTGTTAGGTAGCTGCAGCGTCTTGCCGCAGATTTCATTACTCCTATATATATATACATTTATATACGTTCATATATATACATTCATAATCCTCCTATATAAACAACGGGATAAACAAGGAGAGGAAAACTGTTTCGCCCGGTGAAGGATGGCAACATTGGAGTGAAAGTGTGGATAATAAAAAAAGCAATTTAATTTCTCCCGGTTTTCTTCAAAAGCTCGAGACTTTGCAGTTGATGTCAAAGAAGATAATCAGGGGAAGTATCAAGGGTGAGAGGTCGAGTGCAAAACGGGGTCGCTCGGTTGAATTCGCCGATTATCGCAATTATGTCCCCGGCGACGAGATCAGGATAATTGACTGGAATATCTATGGCAGACTTGACAAACTCTTCATCAAGCTTTTTGTTGAAGAAGAGGAATTGGTTTTATACATCCTGATCGACAACTCTCTCTCGATGGATTTTGGCAATCCTAAAAAAATCCATGTCTCACGACAGATTGCCGCCGCCATATCATACATCGCTCTTTCAAATTTCGACAGGGTGGCTTTCGGAATAATCGGAAAAAGTCTTGCCCACTACCAAGCTCCTATAAGGGGCAAATCCCAGATTTTTAAGATATTTGATCTTCTGGAATCAATAAAGCCTTCCGGTGAGACTTCTCTTGGTGTGGCAATCAGAGAGTTCGCATCAAGGAAACTCAGACCGGGAATGGTTATAATAATCTCTGATTTCCTTGATGAGGGAGATTTTTGTCAATCCATAAAATACCTTGCATTCCAGAAACACGATATATTTCTGATACAGGTTCTGGATGCATTCGAGCTGAACCCAGACCTGGGAGGCGACCTGAAGCTTGTGGATATTGAGACCGGGGATTACAAGGATGTGACTGTTACCGATAAACTCCTTGATATGTATAAAGATGCTGTCTCCGGTCATTGCAGGGATATAAAAGATTTTTCTCATTCAATAGGGTCAGGGTATATTCTTGCACCCACAAGTATTCCTTTTGAAGATCTTGTGATGGAATATTTTCGCCATGGAAAACTCTTCATGTAGATATTTTTTGCGATGTTAACATGTTCTTAACAAATGTTAACAAATTGTTAAGAATATTTACAAACATGTAACCATCAAAACAAAACATGTAATTTACTATTCTCCGACTATGTGGTAGAATAAGTTAAAGTAAAAATTCACTAGGAGGGTTTTAAACATGATAGGTATGTTAGGAATGAACGGCGGAATGAGAGGCATGTTTGGTGCCAGCATGGGTCTTTCCGCTGGCTTACAGCTTCCCGGATTATCTTTGGGTCTGAACTTGGGTGGCAGTATGGGAATGGATTCCATAGGATTATCACCCGATGCAATGTGCGGCGGAGGCTCAAACTTTTCCCATCCCCTGTTGAACGGAGGAATGGGCGGACACCAGAATTTAGGCTCATGCGGAGGAATGGGATCAGTTCCCGGTATGCACCAGGGTATGGGTAGAGGCCAAGGACAGAACAAACAAATGATGATGCAGATGATGCAAATGATGATGCAGATGATGCAGATGATGCAGGGTCAGATGGGTCAGAGGGGTCAGCAATGCGGAAGACGACCTCAAGGTATGCACGGTATGCACGGCAATAGTGGAATCGGAATGAACGGAATGAACGGAATGAACGGGATGAGCGGTGCGTTCGCCGGAGTAGGTCCCAATGGCGCATTTGCAGGAGCATTTTCCGGGATGCCGGGTCCCCAGTTTGCAGGAGCAGGAAATGCAAGTCGTCGCGGTGGAATGGGACGTATGCCCAATAACATGATGAGAATGATGAATAAAATGATGAAAATGCTCATGGGCGGCCAAAATAGACCACATCATGGCGGACATGGATCACAAGGCAGGGAAAGCGGTGGATTATTTGGTACCTTAGGAGTAGGAATGCTAACCGGTGGATTGTCACTGGGTATGAATTTCCTTTGATTTCTTTAGCCAAATTAAGACATTAACCAGATTATGATATAAACATTAAAAGTGAGGAGATTAATCTCCTCACTTTTTTAACGTATCCATTCGGCCTCCTTCTGCAATAGAAATTTCGTAACTATTCACCACAGAGGTCGCAGAGAGCGCGGAGAGAAGAAACTGTATGAGAGGCTTCCAGCCTCGATTTCATACATTTACCTTTTTATTTTGATCCGAGGTATTTCAGAACCTGCTCGGCAACCTTGCGGTTGAATCCCGGAAGCTCCTGCAACTCATAAAGGGTGGCGTTTGTGATATCTTCAATTGAGTCAAAATGAAATAATAGGGTCTCTTTCCTTTTTTTTGCCACTCCGGGAATCCCATCAAGTATTGATACCTCCATCTTTTTCGAGCGAAGTTTCCTGTGGTAAGATACGGCGAACCTGTGCGCCTCATCCCTTACCTGCCGTAATAGCTTCAGACCAGGTGAATCTTTTTCCACGACCATGGGATCTCTCATACCCGGCAAATAAACCTCTTCCTCCCTCTTTGCAAGCGAAATTATGGGTATTCCTTCTATTTCCATATCTCTCGCCGCCTTCAGTACGGCGGACAACTGCCCCTTACCACCATCAATCAGTATTAGATCAGGCTTTTCACGAAAGCTCTCCATCTCTCCAAGCTTCAGGTTTCTAAACCTTCTTGTAAGAGCTTCATTCATCATTGAAAAATCATCGGGCTTATCTGCGCCTTTTATTTTAAACCTCCGGTAATGTCCCGATAGAGGCTCGCCATCACTGAAAACTACCATTGATGCAGCAGCCATTTTTCCACTTATATTGGAAATATCGAATCCTTCTATTCTGTGAGGAATATTGTTCAAAGAGAGAATACTTCGCAGGTGCTCCAATTCTTCTTTATGTTTTTCCATGTTCCGCTTCGCCATGCTTGTCTTCATCTGAACATGCAACCGGGCGTTTGTGACGGCCATATCCATTATTTTCTTTTTCTCGCCTCTCATCGGGATCTTTATATGAACCCTCCCACTTCTCATCCCGGATATAAAATCTTCAACCTCTTCCTGATCCTCCGGGCTTTCCTGTAAATACACATCGGGAGGAATAAAAAAACCCTCCCTGTATGTCTGGATGATAAATCCCCTGAGCAATAACGAAATTTCTTCTTTCAGAGGAATCGCAATTATAAATTTCTTTTGATTTAAAATCTTCCCGTCACGAATTTCAAGTAATGAAATACCCGCCATATCATTATCCCTGTGTATTCCGATAAAATCCATATCCTCACCGGGTTTTGTCACCGCCTGCTGCCTATCCGTCGCTATTTGAATCGACTTCATAAGGTCCCTTACTATGGCGCATTTCTCAAATTCCAGCTTTACAGAGCATTCCTCCATTTCACTGCGAAGTGAACTCAACAACTCCCTTGTTTTTCCATCAAGAAATTGACTTGCTCTTGCAACAAGCTGATTATATCGCTGTTTATCAATATATCTCACACAGGTGGCGGGACAGAGATTTATATGATAGTCAAGACAGGGACGGGAAAGAGGCTTTTCAAGATCATATTTACATGTTCGAATCTTAAACGCCTTCTGTACCAGCTTGAATGTCTTTCTCATCGCAGATGAATTCGTATATGGACCGAAATAACGGGATTTCTTATTCCTGGCACGGCGGACAATTCTCATGCGGGGGTAGTTTTCATATACCGTGATTTCAATGAACGGGTATCTCTTGTCGTCTTTTCTCTGCGCATTGAAATATGGTCTGTAACGCCTGATCAGGTTTGACTCAAGGATCAGGGCTTCAACAGGGGAATTCACAACAATATAATCAAGATCTGATATTTGATTTCTAAGCCACAGTATCTTTGGGGAAATATCAATACCGGGCGATTGAAAATAAGAGCGAACCCGACTCCGCAGATTGTTGGCTTTCCCAATGTAAATAATTCGTCCCAGATCATCCTTAAATAAATAAACACCGCTTTTAGCGGGAAGATCTTTAATTTTGTCATTAATATCCATACTTAGGGTTACTCCTACAAGCCGGGAAGAGGGAAGAGGGAAGTGGGAAACGGGATCCTTCATCCACCCTCCAGACTCTTGCGTCCATTCTCCGCCATCCATTTATCGGGGTTAGGAAACCCCTCCTACAAAAACTCTGCGTCCTCTGCGAACTCCGCGTTGAATTGTCTCCTCAATTATAATCCCTCACCAAGGAGGATTCAAGAACCAAGCCACAAATATTAAAAAAAAA
This sequence comes from Vulcanimicrobiota bacterium, assembly GCA_021107945.1. Lineage (GTDB taxonomy): Bacteria > Vulcanimicrobiota > JAJTBE01 > JAJTBE01 > JAJTBE01 > JAIORV01. Next base: position 8,975 of record JAIORV010000066.1, read on the forward strand.
CACGAGAGGAGATAATAATGACAGTGGAAACTTGTAAATTACCAAAACACGATATAAAAGACCTTAAGCTTGCCGACGAAGGGAAGCTGAGGGTAGAGTGGGCTTCCCAGGAAATGCCTGTTTTACGCCAAATAAAGGAAAATTTCAACCGCGAGAAACCCCTGAAAGGTATTAGATTGGGGGCATGTCTTCATGTAACCACGGAGACAGCAAATCTCATGACGACACTCAAGGCTGGAGGAGCCGAGGTTGCCCTATGCGCTTCAAATCCTCTATCGACCCAGGATGAAGTTGCTGCGTACCTGGTGAAATATGAGGGTATTCCCGTATTCTCCATCAAGGGTGAAGACAATGACACTTATTACCGTCATATAAAAAGCGTGCTTGATATAAAACCGCAGATTACGATGGATGACGGTGCGGATCTTGTGTCAACGATCCATACACAGCGCAAGGAATTAATTGAAAACATCATCGGCGGAACCGAGGAGACAACCACGGGAGTGATAAGACTCCGCAGCATGGAAAAAGACGGTACGCTACAGTATCCCATAATTGCTGTAAACGATGCAAATACCAAGCACCTGTTTGACAACCGTTATGGCACAGGACAGAGTACTCTGGACGGGATTCTGCGTGCCACCAATATCTTGTTTGCAGGCAGAAGGTTTGTAGTTGGCGGATATGGTTGGTGTGGCAGAGGTATCGCCATGAGAGCCCGTGGGATGGGCGCACGCGTTATCGTCATTGAAGTTGATCCGCTAAAAGCCCTGGAAGCGGTTATGGACGGCTTCGAAGTTATGCCTATCAAGGAAGCGGCAAAAATTGGTGAATTATTCTGCACTGTTACAGGTGATATCAACGTAATTCGCAGAGAGCATTTCAAGCTAATGAAAGACGGAGCGATTATATGTAACTCAGGTCATTTCAACGTTGAGATAGAGATTCCCGCACTTGAAGATATGGCCGAGAGTAAAAGAAGATTCCGCAATTATATCGATGAATATAAAATGCCTGACGGTCGCAAATTGTACCTTCTTGCTGAGGGAAGACTTGTAAATCTCTCCGCCGCCGAAGGACATCCTGCCACGGTTATGGATATGAGCTTTGCAAATCAGGCAATGGCAGCAGAGTTCCTGGTAAGCTTCTCAGATAATTTGAAGAATAAAGTTTATAAGGTCCCCGAGTTGATTGACAAGAAAATTGCAATGTTAAAACTCAGAACAATGGGAATAAATATAGATACTCTCACACCTGAACAAAAAGAATATCTTGATTCCTGGAAAATGGGAACTTAAAAGGAGGTTGAAAATTGTCCAGAAGTAAGAAATTATTTACATCAGAATCTGTAACCGAGGGGCATCCTGACAAAATGTGCGATCAGATTTCAGATGCAATTCTTGATCAAATCATAGCTCAGGACCCCATCGCTCGTGTTGCATGCGAAGCTCTCGTTCATACTGGTGTTGTTCATATCGCCGGGCAAATCTCCACCGCCTGTTATGTTGATATACCCAAAATAACAAGGGAAACAATAGCGGAAATCGGTTATACAAGGGCCAAGTTCGGATTCGATGCACAGACTTGTGGAATACTCCTGTCAATTGATGAACAGTCTCCCGATATCGCAATGGGAGTTAATAAATCATACGAAACAAAGACAGGCAATATAAGCGATGAAGAAGTAGAGACGCTGGGAGCGGGAGACCAGGGAATGATGTTCGGATATGCCTGCACTGAAACCCCTGAATTGATGCCCCTGCCTATCACAATTGCCCATGATCTCTCAATAATGCTGGCAGCGGTAAGAAAGAATAAGGATATAAACTACCTTCGTCCCGACGGCAAAACGCAGGTTACTGTCGAGTATGACAGTGAAAATAATCCCGTCAGGATTGAAAATGTCGTCATATCAACCCAGCATAAGCCTGAGATACCCCTGGATTTAATAAGGAAAGACCTGATAAGGAATGTCATTAAAAGAATTATACCAGATGAGTATCTTGACAATAAGACCAAGATATTTATTAATCCCACGGGCAGGTTTGTGCGCGGGGGACCTTTGGCGGATACCGGTCTGACCGGCAGGAAAATAATTGTTGATACATACGGCGGAATGGCGCGCCATGGCGGTGGATGCTTCTCTGGTAAAGATCCCACAAAGGTAGATAGAAGCGGATCCTATGCAACAAGATATGTTGCCAAGAATATTGTTGCTGCAGGATTGGCGGACCGTTGCGAAGTTTCTATCGCATATGCAATAGGTGTTTCCAGACCGGTGAGTATTGGTGTAAATACATTTGGAACAGGGAAATTTTCCGACCTTACGATTGTGAAATTGATCGACGATATATTTGACCTTCGTCCCGGAGCTATCATCAGGGATATGAAACTGCGAAGGCCAATCTATAAACAAGTGGCATGTTATGGGCATTTCGGCAGACCCGGACTTGATCTTCCCTGGGAAAAACTAAACAAGGTTAATGAAATCCGGAGGGAGTTAAACCTGCCCTTAATCGATGAAGATGAAGAATTGACACTTGATAATGACGATTAATTTCTTATACTAAAAGAATTCATCTTAATATCGCTAATATCCTGATTGCAGGAAGGATTTAAACAGTTTCTGTTGAAAACGCTGTAAAGCTTTGGATAAAATGTAAAAAGGAGGATGAAATTATGGTAGTGGGTCAGGCAATTAAATTGGAATATAAGATGAAAAAAGGCGAAACTCTAACTTATAAAACCACCGTTCACTCCGAACAGGAAATAAAAACCGAGGAGCAGTCGGGAAGCACAAGTTCAGATGTTGAGATGAAAATGGTTCAAAAATGTACCGATGTTGCTCCTGATGGAACAATGACTGTGGATGTTACAATCCAATCGGGGAAATTGAAAAGAGACGGTGAAGAGGAAGAGCTTCCCAATGTGGGGCAGACAATTACACTTAAAATGAAGAAGAGTGGAGAAATTGTACATACATCGATAGATCTACCCTTCGAGCAACCGGCATTCCCCACAGACTCAGTTAAAAAAGGTGACTCTTGGGTCGGTGAAAGCAAGATCAGTATCCCCGGCAAAGCAGATATGGTTACATTAGAGTATAACTATTCTCTCTGGAGCTTTGATAAAACCCTGGGATATGATTGTGCAGAAATTAAGGTTGCATGTCCGAAAACAAATATTCCCATTCAGGAAGGGATTGATCAGACTCTTACGGCAAACGGCACAACACATTTCGCTCATAAACAAGGGCGGCTTGTGAAATCCGAGGTGGAAACCAGAACAAAGATTACAGCGCAGGATGGCGAAGTATCAACTTACATCAAGGTTCTGGTGGAGCTCGTCGAGAAGCAGAAAGCCACTGATTCCCTGGGAATAACTGACGCCGACGATGGATTCATTCTCAAGTAATCAAGAAAATATAGTATCAGGAATTCTTTAACCGGAATTCTTTGAATGGAATAAAACAGGGGACGTTTTTGCGTCCCCTTTATTTATTTATTTATCATCTGAAGTGATAGATTATCTTTTCATCTCTCTCCCGTCAATATAATCGGGATAAGTATATCCATCCTTCTTGAAATAAACTTTCTTTTTAATCAACTCCCTGTAAAGATCGGGTCTGCGGTCTTTCAGGTAATAATATTTTGGCGCAGGATGAGTCCTGCCATAATATTCCGGTATGCAATCGGCAATGAGCATTGTGTCCTGTTCGTTATTCGCCGCCACAATCACATCTGCGTGAGGTCCTATAACAATGCTGTTCCCCCTGTAATGCCACTTGTTTCCGTCTCTTTCTTCATAGCCCGCCCTGTTGGAATATGCGAAGAAGATATTGTTTTCGTAAGCCATTGCGGGAAGTAAAATCCTGGATATATCGGGGTATGGAACACTACTTCTTTTACCGTCGGGAAGAGTGTAGTACCTGTCTGCCGCCGTAGGACCAACGATAAGCTTTGCTCCTTTTAGAGCAAGGACACGTGCAAGCTCGGGGAATTCACATTCATAACAATTCAGAATACCCACGGGAAAGCCGAATATCCGGTGAACCGGGAAATTGCTCTTTCCGAAGCTGAAGTTGTCCCTTTCCTGCTGTCCATAAAGTTGTGTCTTTTTATAACTATCCAGCAACTTTCCATTCTCATTTATTACGGCGATGCTGTCGTAGTACTTTAAGACATTTCCAGGAGATTCTACTTTCTCAGCATATGGAACAAGTAGTGCCATATTATTTTTTCTTGCGATTTCTCTTGCCCTTGTAATGATTGCTCCGTCCTTGAACTCGGCAACTTTTTTTGCGGATTCCGGAGACTGTGTATATCCGGGGATAAAGAGCTCAGGAAATGAGAGGAGTTGAACTTTGTATTTTCTTGCCTGTGCGACAGCTTTTTCCAGCCTGGCCATATTTATCTTTGATGCTCCCGGTCCACATGCCGCTTGCGCCTGATAAACGCCCAGGCGGATTCCCTTTCCCTTCTCAGGAAGATTTTCATACATAGAAATTTTGAATTGAAGCTTCCTGTAGCTCTTCATCACAGTGTCATTATAAACGGGTGTCTGGGCAAGTGATGAAATGCTTGCAAGCAATAGTATTAACGAAATTAATACTAAAACAATGATATTCTTTTTCAATTTAATTGACCACCCTTCTTTAAAATTATTTCCCCGATGAATCCGGGGAATAGTTTTCTGTGACGGATGAAACGGGAAAGGAGGTCCTGTTATATATAACAGGTTGTAAAATAATACTCCAGAGTTTTTATGCCTCCGAGGAAGAAAAATGTACATATTACAAAAAGGAAATACCTGTTTTCAATTAATTCTCCAAAAGCGATGAAAATCGGCCAGGCGTTCAATAAATGCCGTGGAATCGCTTTGATAACAGGCGGCATTGGAATGCACATCACAGAAAATATTGCAATAAGCGCGTAAGTTAAAAGACCGGCATTGATCTTTTTCAGGTGAAAACCCAGAAAAATCGCCGGAAGAATATACATATACATCTCAAGTCCCAGTTTTGTGTCCCCCATGAAATGCATAATCTGTTCTTTCGGTGACGGGGCAATCGGAAAAAAATATGAATTGGCAGATGGAATACTTTTTGAAAACGTATCCTGCCACATTATAACATCACTGCTTGACATTATTCTTTTTGTAATCAGACTTGAAATCACAAATAGAATGAAAGGTATCAGGTAATACAAACAACCTGCGGGAGGAAGGGAAAACCTTTTCTCCTTCTTTATTTTTTTAATAAATCTTATCAGGAAACAGACAAAATAGATTCCAAGAAGTATCGCTCCCGATGTTCGAACACAAAGAGCCATGCCGGTAAAGACTGCGGACATGAGGTAGTCTTCTTTTTCAAAGTAGTACCAGGACAGGATTGCAAAGAATAGATAGGCGGGTTCCGAATACGTAATCAACCCTGTTGCAAAGAAAGCGGGATAAGTCATGAGAAGGGCGGAAGCCGCGAAACTTTTTTCTTCAGATAAATATAACCTGCATACATGATAAAATGCAATAATCGTGAGAATCGAAAAAACATTTGACGCAATAACTCCGGCAAGAATATTGCTCCTGAATATCCATCCCAGTATCATAATAATCGTGGGGAATAAGTAGCCGAAGTTTCTGAGAGCGAAATTCTTCTCTTTCCCCACAAGCTTAAAATGCTCTTTCCCCAGATATGATATATTCACATAATGGATGCTATCCCAATGGTATCCCAGCGCCATTATTACAGGAGAGATTTTGGCCTGTTTCATCACCTTTTCGCTTCTATAAACAAGCCCCTGGTTCATCTTTCCTTTTTTTATATAATAATTGACAAATAGGCTCCCAAGTACTTTAAGCAAGAGCATCAAGATAATAAGTATCAATAGATACTTCCTGTCTTTTTCATTTTGAAATAGTTTAAACATTAAACCCTGTTATTCGATCCTTTGCTTTCTATTTGAAATCCTTATATTCGCATCTTCCAGGTTTTTAAAGAAAATATCCAGGGGAATTGATTTCTCCTGGCATAAAACTCCCTTTTTAGATATATCTCCATTTGCAATCATCAATGCAATAATGGCACATGGAAATGCCGTCATTCTCATCATTGAGGTAAGGTGATTCTCCACATCGTAAAAGTCAATTACCTCTTGTGTAAATATGGTCTTGAAGCCTATATCCGTGCCGGTCGCAGTCACCCTTAGAAGTATGGCGTCAGAGGCGTTAGACTTGAGATTGTTTTCCAGAATTCTCTCAAGGACATTTCGTGGAACAATCTTGCCTCCCTCATAATCGATGGGATCTGAGCCTGTAAATCCCATCTCGATGAGAAACTTGATATACTTTTGATGTCCGGGATATCGAATTGTCTTGTAATCAAGATTTTTCACATTATCCCTGAGTGTTTTTGTCAGAGTGGAGATACCTCCCGATGTAAAGAACGCTTCCATTTCCCCGAACGGATCAGGGAAGTGTATTGTCTCCAGCCCATCCATACTGTCAACGATAGTAATTTTACCGTCTTTTATTATTCGTGATTTTTCGATATATTCGTTTATAAGCCCTCTTGCATTGAAAAGGAGGCAGTAGTTTAAAGGAGGAAGGGGATCAATCGGAACTCCGCCGACACGAATTTGAATGGAATCGGTTTCATCAAGTTCGTCAATTGCCTTTGCAGACAATATATTTACAAAGCCCGGGGCAAGTCCACAGTCCGGAATAATCGTAACGCCTGCCTTTTTTGCTTCATCTGTACGGGCAAACTGCTGATCCACAACGTCATGATTTCCACCGAGATCAATAAAGCTACAGCCTGAATCTATCGCAATATCGGTATATAATAAATTATGCTCGTATGATGTGGCTCCTATCGCAACCTGGCAATTCTCCATCAACTCCCTTATTCTTACAGAATCTTTGGCGTCAAATGCCACCGGTTTTATCTTTTTCGAATTATATTCACGCGCAATGCTTTCAGGACGTTCAAGGTCTCTGTCTGCAAGGATAATTTCATCAATCTGTTTTTTCCCCGAAAGAAAAAAGGCGGCCGCATTTCCCATCATTCCTGATCCCAGGATTAATATTCTCATACTTAATTATTCTCCTTCTTTTATCATACCGGTTACTGTTCAGCCTCTATGTTTTTTTACCGCAAAAGCCTGCCCTGAACTCGTTTCAGGGATCGCGGAGGATAACCGGAGAAAAAAAATCTCTCTGTGTCCTCTGTGGTGAAAATAAAAACTATAAACAACCGGGATTTTGAGGTTTTTCCATATCCTCACTTGAGATCATCAAACAAGTAATTTCTCGACTGTCTCAGGTGAGAAATGTGATAAAACTTAAAAATAAATTCTCTGCGATCTCTGCGCCCTCTGCGTTGAATTTAAAAGCATTATCCGGGATAAAGGGTTTTAGCAATTGTCTTCAAACTTTTCAATATGAAGAATATTTTTCCTGTAAAAGCTGACAATCTCCAGATGATAGACATCGAGCCAGGTTATTCGGTTATTTTTTGCAACTTTGACCATTTCATGGAATTGGATAAAAAGGGATTGATACCGCTTTTTCACAATCTGACGGGTAAAATTGACGGAATAACGCCCCTGAAAAAGATAAAGCAAGAATTAACCTCATCAATTCCGCCTGATATTTTCGACAAACTCATAGACATGCTTAAGGAGCATGGCTTTATTAAATTTCAGGAATCTCCACTCCCGGAGTCTCAGGCATTTAATTTCAGGAAGTTCAAAAATGATGCCCTCTCCCCTGCCCCGCAGTATCCTGATTTACAACTTGATGTATTAAAGGGAAAAAGCTTCCTGATTTATCTTGACGATCCGACCGCTCTGACAACAGCGAAAGTTCTGGCGGAAATTGACGGGACTGAAGTTGCTGTATATATGAAGCACCGCTCCAGGTTCTTCAACAACCTTGAGAGAATAGGATTCAGCAAGCTTTTTCGCTCAAGGGGGATTAAGTATGACCGGTCTCTTCAGGGGTTTGATTTTGACATGACATTCAATTCCCCGGAGACATGGGATATCACCACGGAAAAAGAAATTGTCAGTTATCTCGACTTCCCGTCAAACAAGAAAACAAACAGGAGCTTTCTTTTATCCTTTTCAGGAATGGGAGAAAACGCCATGATTTTTTACCCTATTAACAGATATGGAAAAAATATTTACTCCCACTTTATGACATGCTTCTTCTGCGGTGTCAGGGACAAAAAGTCCTGGAGGAGGATTATCAGGAGAATTACTGATGTGGAAAACCAGACTGAATCAGATCTATCCTTCAGACTTCCACTCATCAAATATGACCGAGAATATTTTATTAACGAAATCTTAAAGGAAGCAATCTCTTATTTCCAGGATGAAAATCAAATTCCACGGCAGGGCGTAGGGAAAATAAATATCATTCCCCATGGAACAAATGAAGCTGAAACCATTTATTTCACTATACCGTATGAAGACTACACAGGACATAATAATAAAACAAACCCATTCGAGACACTTTGCCCTTTAATTCCACAAGAAATAAAATATCCCATCCCGGCGATACCATCTGATATTTCAAGTTCAACCCTGATAAATAAACATGTGGGAATAATAGAAAGTATTAATATTGAGCCACCTTCTTCCGGGAATCTCCCCTTTTACTATGTAAATGCGCAGACAAGAGATACAAGCCTATATACGGGAAGAGAGTCGGTGAATATCGGTGCAGGCTGCTCCTATATACAGGAAGTCGCAAGACGCTCTGCAATCGGCGAAGCACTGGAGAGATACTGTGCATCATTTATCTTCAGGGAGGATCCCATCCCGGTAGAAGAAAGAGCATATACATCTTGCCAATATTTCCAGCATGGATCATTCGACTCATTTTGCGAACCCGAATGCTGCCCTGAAGACTTTTCGCTTTTTTCTGATACTCAATATGGGAAACCGGGATTTCCATATACCCCGTTTGATCAAAAAACCAAAATCACATGGGTTCCGGGAAAGAGACTGCAAGGCGATATAATTGAAATTGATTATCGGAATAGTCTGTATAATAGAGCAAAAAAATGGGATGCAATTCTGCCCGCTCCTTTAGTATTCTTGCCCTACAATTCACAAAGATATAGTGATTTTCACCCTTCCTGTAAAGATGAGCCAGAAATATCATTTTATTCATCGGTTGGTCTTGGATGTGGCGAATCTCTCGAGGAGGCGATCCTGGCCGGGCTTTACGAGGTAATTGAGAGACATTCCCTTGCCCTGTTTTGGGTTCGAAAAGATGTTCGACCTGAAGTTGATATTAGGTATATAAAACAAAAGCTCAGGGAAAGGAAGATTGATTCCATCCTTGATCCTTCCGCCGATTACCGGATATTGAACCTGACGGGCGATTTCAACATCCCCATATTCTATGGATTTACAATCGAAAACCGGGACGGTCGAAAGCTTTTTGCATCGGGATCAGCCTGCAGGGTTGATCCGGTTGACGCCCTTGTAAAAACAATCTCCGAAATCTCACATAACAGAATATATCTTAGAAAAACATTATCCAAAAATAAGGATTACAGCCACATGTATGACTGGAATAATATCAGGTCATATAAGGATCATGCGCTGTTTTACAACCTATTCCCGGAGATGTTTTCTTACCTTGATTTCATGTACAGGGGAGGAATAGACAAGGATATTCTCGATAAAGTTCTTGTGAAAAATGATGATGATATCTATGTTTCGAAAAAGGAAAAAGCAAGAAGAATGCTTTTACATATAAACAGGATTATGGAAAACCGGGGGAAGCAAATATATTATTCCATTCTTACAACCAAAGATGTTGAAATGACAGGAAACCACGTTGTGCGGGTTTTGATTCCAGGCTTCATTTACCCGTCACCCATTTATGGGCAGGAATTCCTTGGATGTCCCGATCTCTATTCCACAGGATTGAGAGAAGATGAGCTAAATCCCCTACCTCATCCATTTGCGTAGGGTGAGCATGCAAATCCCGATGATATAGAGGAGCAAGTCTCAATAAAAGAGGATGATTGGCTTAAAGAGATCCTTCGCTGAGTAATACATCGGAGAAATGTAAAACTCGTTCTTGCCAAAGCTTATTCAGGAAAGTTAAAGATTGTATTCCGCTCAGGATGACAGCCCGGAAGATTTGGTTGCAGGAGATCATTCACTGTGAAATTCATAAGAAATAATTCACATAATTTTAACATCTTTCTGTTGTATTCAGGGTTATATTAGGGTAAAATAAAAATGGAAAGCTGCGGGAATGGCATACTTATATTAATAACAAGGGGTTGAGGGGATATGATCGACAGGACGCCCGTGTCGGGGATAAAAATAACAACTGGAAATATTCAAGCTCCTGGTAAAATAGAGAGAAAAAAAGGTTCTGAAGAATCAACTGAAGCTATCATTGACAGAGCAGATCTTACGGCACAGGATCTCCGCAAAGCTTCTATTGAGTATTTTCCCATTCATGTCAAAAGAAGAAGAGAAGCACGGGATAAAGCAAAGGCGGAAGGACTTGAATCTCAAAAATCGATCGATTCACAAAAGAAAGAGTCAAGCTCTCTTCCCACCAAACCTGAAGACAGAGCTCCGGATTACATTGCCGATGTTGAAGATAAAACCCCGTCAATATCGGAGGTCATCAATGATAATGTAAAAATAGATGCCGGTTTATCGAAAAAATCTGAGGGTTACGATATAACTCCTTTCGAGAAAAAACTATCAGCGGATTTAGGTCCACTGGTCAGAGTACAGAACGACTGGGATATTGACGGTTTACAAGGCAGGATACCCGGCGTTTCAGAGATGAAAGAGATATTTGGCAACGTCGCCTCCGATGAATCCATACCATTCGAATATCTCCCCGACGGCTGTTATGCAAGGGCACATATAGCTTCGAAGTACTTCCTCGACAAAGGTATAAATTGCGCCAAGCTTTATGTGATGTTGTCAGATACAAATATGGACGATCCTTTCTACCCGTTCCCACCATTCAGACTTGAGGCGAAGAACAAATTTACCGAAGGCAGATGGTGGTATCATGTCGCTCCTGTTACATTTGCAAAAGATGAAGAGACAGGGAAGGTTGAGGGATACGTGATTGATCCCGCCGTTAATCCGGAGAAACCCCTGAAGGCATCCGACTGGGTGAGAGGATTCTGGGATGGAACATTCCCGATACAATTTGACACAACGCAGGCTGACATATCCAATCCGCCGGTAGAAGACTTTATGAATTACCAGCCAAAGGAGTTCTCGCAGGAGAAATTTGACAAGTTCACCCCGATGGCAAAAAAGATGAATGCCAGTTATAAAAGGGTGCTCGATAGAATCAAGAAAGAATATTATGAGGATCATCCGGAGAATATAGAACGAAAGACGGAAGCCGGATAACGGGGAGAGGAAGTCGGTTATTCACCACGAAGCCACGGAGGGCACGGAGGTTTTATTTTTATATGCCTTGACTTGTCATCCGAAGCGGAAAACGCCGCCCGGACTGTCATCCTGAGCGAAAAACAATCATTTTGCTTTAACAAACAAACCTTTCTCAAGAACGGGATTACTCAGCGAAGGATCTATTCTCTTATTCTCCCCTAAAACAATTATCACTAATACTGCAATACTGCGACCCTCTTTTTCCAGACAATCAGGCCAGAGATTCTACACTATGCCCTCCCTTATTAGAAAAAGGTATTTATTCAAACCTCTCTTATGGAAAGAACTTTTCAAGCTCGATTTCATGCCGTTTCCAGCCTGGTCGGGAGACCAGCCTCTACCCAAACATTATGGAATTAATGATTATTAAGATCGTTAAATTCACTTTTAACTCTGCGTACTCTGCGTACTCTGCGGTGAATAGTTACGAATGCAACAACAAAATCAAGACATAGTAAAAAAAAGGTGGATAAATGACATTATTGAATTAAATAAAAATGGACAACATAAAAGACAAGCCTGTCATTGTCACAATCGTTGACAGGGTGAAGAATATCGAAAAGAAACAGGATGATCGATACGAGGTAACATTCATTTACCTTTCCACAAGGTATTATCTCTCTTCAAAAAGAAAGAAATCATTAAGACTTCTTCAGGAGTCAAAAGCAAAAGAAATTCCTGTAAAAGTAAAAAGCAAGGGTAAGACGAGAGAAATTATTGAAGTTGAGGTGGCATCATAGATGGGAAAAATAATCACTATCACATTCGAGGATGTTGTAAAGGCAATCGGCATAAACCCCGGGGAGAATGAATATATGGTCATTTTTAAAACACAAGCGGCGTTTTATAAAATAGACAAATCCAAATCCCCGGAAATTGAAACATTAAAAAACTCAAAAGAAAATGGATTAGAAGTTAGTATCGTAAATAACGCCCTTACATCAGAGATTTTAGAAGTAAACCTTACATAGAAACCATCGGGAAACCTTCCGATAGCAAACAAATTAATGGAGGAATATTTCATAGTGAAACAACCTATTTTTATTGATAATGAAAAAGCTCAAATAATCCATAAAGCCACAATAGAAGTTCTTGAGAAAACAGGAATACAACTCGATAACAAGCAAGCTGAGAATATACTCCTTGAGAACGGAGCGAAAAAGGACAAAGACGGCAGAATCCTTATCCCGGGATCGCTTGTTGAATCGGCACTTGCTAAATCGCTTTCTTCATTTACCTTGTATGACAGAAACGGTAATGAATCGCTGATTGTGGAAGAAGGCAGGACATATTTCGGACCGGGATCCGATGCTTTGTATCAAAGGGATCTTATTTCAGGTGAGATAAGGGAGTCTTGCCTCGAGGATATAACAAATAACGTAAAAGTTGCGGATGCTCTCGAATTTGATTTCATAATGTCAATGGCACTTCCCAGGCATATTCCTGAGAAAAAGCTTTATCCTGCGGTTTTTGCCGAGGTTGTAAAAAACACCCACAGACCTATCGTTTTTACAGCCATAAATATCCGTGATGTCAGGCATATACATAAGATTGCGCAAATAGCACAGGGAGAAAAAGAAATTTTTAAACCTTTCATGATTGCATACGTGGAACCTATATCTCCATTGAGACTTGACAATGAAAATGTTGAGAATCTGATCTATTGCGCCGATAATGATATACCTTTCTTATTTGCAGCCGGCGCTAATTGCGGCACGGGATCACCCATCACGCCCGAGGGTGGAATAGTACAAGGTGGAGCGGAATCTCTAGCCGGATTTGTTATAGCAATACTGAGAAATCCGAGTGCAAAATTCATATATGGAGCGAATGTATCAAGTTCCGACATGAGGAGTGGCTTCGTTTGCTACGGAGCGTCAGAGTGGTCCAGGACGGTAGCCATGACTGCAGATATGGGGACATTCTACAATCTACCCTCCTGGGGTGCCGCAGGCTGCACTGACGCCCTTGAAATTGACGCCCAAGCGGCATGGGAAGCATACCGTGGAATCATGATGGCGCTCCTCTCAGAAAGTACATTTTTGCATGATATGGGATATATGTCATTTGGTGAATTATACGACCTCCGGTTTCTCGTGCTGGTGGCGGAGATGCTCAGGGAGGCGAAGCATATGTTGAAACCCATTGATATTTCAAGGGATTCACTTGCAATTGATACTATCGATGAGGTTGCAAGAAGTGCATCCCTGTATCTTGCCCATCCCCATACAAAGAAATATTTCAGAAAATCTCTCTGGTTGTCAAAATTGATTAACAGAAACAGGATCGGTCAGGAACACACTGATATCAAAATAAAACTGGAGGAGAAAGCTAAGGATATCCTTGCAAATCACAAGCCTGATATGCTTGATGACAAAAAACGGATCGAGATTGAGGAATACCTGGAATCGATATAAGCAGGATTAATATTCACCGCAGAGGACGTAAAACTCAGTGACACCTGGGAAATTCCATTTTCCCGCTTCTTTTTTCTATTTTCCGAGAATTTTTTTGCACAACTTTTGGCAGTGTTCTTTCTTACAGACAAAAATTCTCTACGTGAAGGAATTCTTTCTTGTATGAGGGAATTTTACTTTAAATTTAATTCAGGGAGTGAAATCATTGGATAAATTTGCACTTGATACATCAGGCAAAGACAAAAGAGACATAACCACCATGATAAAAGATGCTTGTGACGAAATGGTGAAAGACCTGAAACCCGTTAGCATCAGTTTGAAAGGAAATTTCAATCCGGATGCCAACCTGATTGAAATTGAAGGCAAGGGATTTGACAACCAGGAGATTAACAATAAAGTTCTGAACATATTTTTTGATATTTTTTATTACCTCCCGGTTGATGTCCGCGGCAAAAAATACCGTTTCAAATTGACAACATTTTTAGACATAATGATGAATAAACCCAAAAACACATATCTATTCGAGACTTCTATGGATAAAATGCCCGATACCGGTAACATCACAAAGCAAGATTGGGATCTCTTCATCTCCCAGTTGACGGCCACAAAAAACGGCAAGCCTTTCCGCATTCCCGAGCCTGTCCCTTTCTGGGATGAAGTCCCCACGGAGGAGCCACCTAAAAAATAAAAAATCAAGTAAATGTATCATTGACAATAACACATTTTACAGATATATTATATATAACAGGACTTATGCAAAATGAGGAGTGATTCCTGTCATTCTGATACGTAAGTCATAATATATTAATAGTTGTGGGGGATATTCAAAATGAGACCAAGAATACCGATCAGACAAATCGCCCTGACGGGAATAATGCTGGGAATTTGCGCAATACTCGTCAGCACACCCCTTGGAATGATTCCGGTTCCAACTCCCGCAAGGTATGCCACTATAATGCATGTTCCGGTCATAATCGTGGGAATCCTGGAAGGTCCCATTGTCGGGGGAATAATGGGATTACTTTTCGGGCTTATCGCTTTTGCCAAAGTTCCCGAGTTCGGACCGATAGTACATCTTCTCCCAAGGCCTTTTGTGGGGATAATTCCCGCCCTTCTATATGGAGGACTGTCATACCTTTTCAGAAATTACCAGGGTAAATTAAAGGACAC
Organism: Vulcanimicrobiota bacterium; assembly: GCA_021107945.1. Classification (GTDB taxonomy): domain Bacteria; phylum Vulcanimicrobiota; class JAJTBE01; order JAJTBE01; family JAJTBE01; genus JAIORV01. The sequence continues at coordinate 24,018 of JAIORV010000066.1, forward strand.
ATTAATAATTGCAATTGCCACATTTACAGGCTCAATGGTAAATACCCTCGGTGTTCTCGGTCTGGCAGTTATTTTAATGCCCAAGCTGATGCCCAAAAGCGTTGCTCTGGTAATCGGTCTTACAAGCGGGATTCCTGAAGCGATTTTCTCGGTTTTAATAGCTGTACCCGTTGTCCTGGCAATAAAAAAGAAATTCGCATATCAATACCTGAGAACAGAGGAAAAGGGATCTTTACAGCATTAGTCTACGAAACCTCTTACATATATCATAAAAATCCTTGTGATTGTATGTTTTGAAAATGTCAATCTTTAAATCAGAGGCAGACAGAATTTCTCTTACAATCCTGTCAACAAGACTCAAATCCCTATAATGTTCAGTTTTTCTTTCTAATTCTTTAAAAACGTCATCAAGTGCTTTTTCCCGATATGGTAAATCATTTATAAAATGTATTCTTTTCCTTTCCATGAGAAAACGCAAGTTTCTATGAAAAATCTTTATATTCTTTCTCTTTCTGACCATTCTCGTAGAAAATGTCTCATATAATATAGGCCATGGAATCATAAGAGAATTATTCGTATTTTCAATATACTCACAATTAAACTCAACAGCATTTTGATGATATTTATCTCTTTCATCATATAAGGCAATAAAAAAACCTGAATCTATAAGTAGATATTTCATGACCTAATCCTCATCAATCTCATCATCACCAAATTCAACATCCGCATAGCCCGACCAGGGGGGAACCGTTCTTTTTCCCAGGATAAACCTCCCACCTCTTTTCATATTTTCAAGTGGGCGGGTGTTTATCAGGTATATCCTGGCATCACTATCAAGAATATCTGATAGTTCATTTTTTATTTGATCTTTATTTTGATCGCTCTTGAAAGTTGCGCAACTATCTCCACATTCTTTTGCTCCCAGATTATCAAGCCATTTATACAAACCATCGTAGTTTCCCTTGAAGCCAAGATCATAATCCAACCAATATCTCATAAAACAATACCTCCTATTGGAATAAAATAATCCATGTTACTATTATGCCCGATTATTCTTTCAAATTATGCTGCTCCATTTCATATCAAATCGGGGGAATTTAAACATTCTTTTAAATTTAGCAATTTACTATCTAAAATGTCAGCTTCGTCTAAAACTCCGCGTCCCCTGCGAACTCTGCGGTGAATATTTTTGGTTAAATATAATACTCCCTCACCCATTTAATGATACTATCCAAAATCTGGTCATAAGGTTTTACATATTTCCTGTATGGGTAAGATTTCCCCGGTTGTATGAACTCGCCGAAAAAATGTCCCGTATCTGTTAATATGATCATTCTTATATTCTCATTCCCCGATTCTTTCAGGGCAAGATATATATTTTTGCCATGACGAACCGGGACAATGATGTCATTCTCACCGTGAAGAACAATCGCAGGACACTTTATATTTTTGATGACCTTCAAAGGATCCGGTGATTTATAATAAGAGATAAGAGATTTCATAGAAATTCGACTGCCATTAAATTCATACCACGCATGTCCGTTATCGATCCTTGTTTTTACATCCGTTATACTTTCCCTCAACTTTAACGAGGCCTCTTTTGTCCATCCGTTAAAATTATCAAAAAAGATGGATTGCTCCATGACCATATCAGGGAACATCCTGACCGAGGGGGATGCCATCAATATAACTCCCCGAATGTTTTTATTGTCAATGGCGACTCTTGATGCAATCAAAGCTCCTTCACTATGACCCAGGATGCCCATCCTGAGGGGATCAATCTCTTTCCGGCCGGCAAGGAATTCAACCGCGCTATCGGCGTCAAGAACAAGATCGTTCAGGGTCGCCCTGTTACAAATTCCATCGCTCTCCCCTACTCCTCTCTTGTCATATCTCAATGTGGCAATCCCGTTCCTTGCCAGCATATCAGATATGTGATACAAAAGACCGCCCCCGGATCGGTCGTAGGAACCGGAGCCCGGGACGAGAATAAACCCTGGATGTGGAGCTTTTGCTTTGGGAATCGATAATATTCCCGATATTCTCGTACCATCATGACTTATAAATGAAACGGGAATTTCTTTATAGGGATGAGATAGTTTTTTGTATGGCGGCGCAATATAAATATTTATCTTCTTTGATGAAATATTAACAGGAGAATTGGTAAAAGAATTGTCCTTGTTATTATACTGTTTTATTATAATCCCTGGGTTGCGGATCATAACTTCCTTAAAGCTCTTGTCGATGCGGAAAAACATAAGTGAATCATTGGGGAATATTATCTTTTTTATCTTGCCGTCAGTCATCTTAATAATTGAGTTAAATATTCCACTAAAATAATAATTACCGAATTTCCTCTCCAGACCTCCTTCTTTTATTGAAGCGTCAGCGGAGGGTATCAAATATTTAACTTTCCTTTTGCCGTCAGTGTTTTGTTTGTTTCTGTCCATAAAAATTGAAAAAAGAGCGGGGCTCAAATCCTCAAGAAAATCAACACCTTCAATTCCCCGGATATTCTTATTTATATAAAATATCCTTCCGTAATCAAGAAGTTGATTAAAACCGGCTTCTCCTTTGTTGAGAACAACAATTTCTCTACCGTCGTCATAATATGTTGTTTTTTTGAATTTTGTAATTTTTCCGCTTTCAGGTTGAAATATAATTTCCCTGACTACGGTATTCGGGAAATAATCGTATGGGAAATAAACTCGCTCCAATATCAGATAGCTTCCGTCTTTCCGTATGGTTTTTTCTATCTCACAAAATCCGGTTGTCTCGCCGTTTTGCTCCAACCGGTAGTGTTCTATTTTTTCTGCAAATGAGAATTCCGGAAGTATGAAAAAGAGAATGCAAAACAGAAAAACTATTGCCAGGTATTTTTTGTGAATGTTTTGTGTCAATTTTTCATCCTTGTTTAGTAATTTTTTCAACGCAGAGATCGCGGAGACCGCAGAGGAAAACTGGAGAGAAAACACTGATAACTCTGTGTTCTCTGTGGCGGATGAGAAACGGGAAAGGGGGGAAAACAACTGTTTATCGGGGCGAGACGCCCCTCCTACAGATTCTGCCTTTAAGCTCCATCTTCCAACTTCCTTTTTCCATTTTCCATTTTCTATTGTAGATAAGGATTTGTTTGTCTTTCAATTCCCATAGTAGTGGAAGGTCCATGACCGGGATAAAGAACCGCATCGCCGGGTATATCTTCGAATTTGTTCTCAAGGGTGTTCTTCATCACTTTCATATCGCCGCCCAGGTCAGTCCTTCCGATGGATCCGGCAAATAATATGTCGCCGGTCAGCATGAATCCGTCCCCGATAATGCAGACGGATCCCATTGTATGCCCCGGTGTATGCAGAACCCTGAGTTTTTCACCTTCGAATTCTATCTCATCTCCATCCCTGATCGACTTATCAAAAGAAACTTCGAAAAAATCGGCATCATCCGGGTGAATGTATATGGGTATATTATATTTTTCTTTAATAAACTCATTTGCCTCAATATGATCCGGGTGTCCATGCGTGTTTATTATCATCACGGGTGTCAGTTTATTCATATTGAGATATTGCACTATTTCATGCCCGCTTCCGCCCGGATCTACAATAACGGTTTTGTTGTTATCGGCAATCAGGAAATATGTATTTTCCTGGAACATTCCGACAACTATGTGATCGATTTTTATTGCCATAATCAAAAACTCCTCTTACTGTCAATCATTAATGTTACGGGCCCGTCGTTAACAAGGTGGACATCCATCATAGCCTGGAATACTCCCTCTTCTGTGTGAACGCCCTGTTTTTCCATCTCTTCAATAAATTTTTCATAAAGGGGAACTGCAAGCTCCGGTTTTGCGGCATGTGAGTAGCTGGGGCGCCTTCCCTTTCTACAGTCACCTATAAGTGTGAATTGGGACACAACGAGCGCCTCACCTTTCACATCTATTATGGAAAGGTTCATTTTGCCCGATTTGTCCTGAAAAATCCTCAAATTAGCGATTTTCTCGCCCATGTATTTTGCATCTTTTTCCGTATCATCCTCCTGGACTCCGAGGAGGACGAGGATACCCATACCTATTTCACCCACGGTTTTCCCGTCAACCATGACCTTACTTTCCCTGACTCTCTGAACAACAGCTCTCATCGGTCTGAAGCCCTCCTCAAATCCCATCTTTAAAAAACTTTATACTGTATTTTACCTTGATTTTCTCAATGTTGATCTTGCGACACTGTGCACACTTTTTATTGAAAGCAAAGTCTTAATAAGCTCGTCCATTTCATCTTTTGATTTAATATCCACCGATACCTTGATAGTAGCATATGAGCGTTTCGACCAGGCCTTACAGTAGTTTGCATGAATTCCTTTTTCGTTGATTCTCCCCATAACATCGGATAAAAGCCCGGTCCTGTCCCATGCTTCAACTTCCAGTTGTGTCGTGTATAGAGTATCAATTATATCCTCGCTCCATTTTACTTCTACAACCCTCTCCTTCTTCTTTGCAAGATGGGCGAAACTGGGGCAATTTTTTCGATGGATGGAAGCTCCCTTTCCAAGCGTAACGTAACCGATGATTTCATCTCCCTGTACAGGCGAGCAACATCTTGCAAATTTGACGGCAATACTGGATATTCCATCAATGACAACAGGCGATTTTGATTTCCTCCTGCGTCTTTTTTTCTTTTCCTTCGCCTCAGGAGGAGGTATCTCCACGGGTATAGGTCCCAGGAAATCCCGGATACGGTGCATTATTGTGACGGGACTGGTCTCGCCATATCCAACCGATGCGAAAAGATCATTGATAGACTGGAATTTATACTTCTTGGCAATTTTTCCAAACATCTCAATATTGTTAAAACTCACATCCATCCTTGAGCGTTCCAGCTCGTTTTTTATTAATTCCTTTCCCCTGTCGATATTTTCCTCTTTTCTCTCTTTCTTGAACCATTGTTTGATCTTGTTTCTAGCCTGACTGCTTTTTACTATATTGAGCCAATCCCGTGACGGGCTCCCTTGCTTTTGCGTGATAATCTCGACAATATCGGCATTTTTGAGTTTATAATCAATGGGAACAATCTTGGTGTTTACCTTTGCTCCTATAAGCCTATGTCCCACTTCCGTATGAATGTTGTATGCGAAATCCAGGGGGGTTGATCCGGCAGGCAGATCAATCACATCACCTTTTGGCGTAAATACAAAAACTTCCATCTCAAGGAGATTCACTTTAAGGTTATCAATATATTCACGGGCGTCCTTACTGTCGTCTTCGAAGTCCAGAATCTTACGAATCCAGGGATACACTTCTTTTGTAATATTGATATCCGCTTTTCCGCCCTCTTTATATGCCCAATGTGCCGCGATTCCATATTCATCAACTCGATGCATCTCCCATGTTCGAACCTGGACTTCAACGGGTTGATTGGCGGGACCATAGACAGTGGTATGCAAGGAGCGGTAATTGTTTGACTTGGGCATTGCGATGTAATCCTTGAACCTGTCATGAAACGGCATCCAGAAATTGTGCACAATACCCAGAGCCTGATAGCATTCCCTTACAGTATTTACAATAATCCTAACAGCGGTGAGGTCATATATGTCTTCAAGAGAACAGTTTCTTTGGGTCATTTTCTGGAATATACTGTAATAATGTTTTGGTCTTCCCTCAATATGAAAATTCTTAAATCCCACCTTAACAAGCGCCCCAAAGATTTTTTCTTTCACATGTTCTACAATTTGTTCTCTCTCTCTTCTCCTTTGCGACACATTATCCATCAACTCTTTGAATTCATCGGGGAATAAATAACCTGCGGCAAGGTCTTCCAATTGCCATTTTATCTCCCACATACCAAGGCGGCTAGCTATGGGAGCAAAAATCTCAAGTGTCTCTTTTGCTATAAATTTTTGCTTCTTTTCGGAAAGAAAGGTCAATGTTCTGAGATTATGAAGCCTGTCCGCCACCTTGATCAGGATTACGCGGATATCTTTTGCCATTGCAAGAAATATTTTTCTCAGGTTCTCCGCTTGCTTGTCAACTCTTGACCTGGTTTTTTGAAAGCCTGTCCCTTTTTCTTTTGACTCGCTTATTGCAGTAAGTTTTGTAACGCCATCAACAAGGTTTGCAACCTCATCGCCAAACTCTTTGTTTATATATTCCTTACCTAACTCAGTATCTTCAACAACATCGTGCAGTATCGCCGCTGTCAGGGTCGGAGTGTCCATATGAATCTGCGCAAGGATTTTCGCCGTTTCCAGGGGATGAGTAATGTAAGGATCACCGGAAGCCCGCTTCTGCTTCTTGTGTGCGTCGGCGGCAATGATATATGCCTCTTCCAATGTTTTATGATCTGACTCATCCTTGTTATAATCCCTGACAATATCCATTAACTCCGAAAATATTTCATCGGGAGAGGCCTTATTATTATTCTTTTTTTGTCTGTTTTCAGCCATAATGAGTGAAGCACCTTAAATATCAGGAGATTCTCAAGAAAAATTCTTCACTATTATATCACAAGTATGTTATTGTTGAAAAGGAGATCCAAAATAAAAAAAGAAAATAGACAAAAAATTTAGGGGTGAATTTATTATGAAGAAATTTCCAGTGGTTGTCATTATCATTTTAATCGCAATTACAATATTGACTTTGACGGCTGATTCAGCATCATACAGAATAAGGATTATCAAGGGCAACAACCAGGCTATTCAGGTTGGAAAGCCCGCCAAGGATCCGATAGTTCTGAAAGTTGTTGACTCCAGGGGTATGCCTACAAGAGCGTTGGTCAAGTTGAAAATCTTAAAAGGCGAGCTCAAATTATCAACAAAGAGCATCAAAACCGATTCCAGGGGAATCGCCAAGATTTATTTGAACGCCGGAGTCGTGCCGGTAAAAACGGTTATCAAGGCATATATACATAAGATGCCCGGAACGGGAGTCAAGCTTACCTATAATATTACTCTGGACAAGCCCGGGAGAAAACAACCCGGCAAGAAGGTTGCAAAGAGACCGGTAGTGAAACCCATTAAGAAACCCACTCCCAAAAAGACACCGGTGGCAAAACCAATTAAGAAACCTACTCCAAAAAAGACACCGGCGATAAAACCAATTAAGAAACCTACTCCAAAAAAGACACCGGTTGCTCTGAAAACACCCGGAAAACCAGGTGAGGCAATTCCCTCGGTAATAATAGGCTTTGGAGGCTCAAACCAGAAAGTACTCCTTAACAAAACAGCAAAAGAAGAGCTTTCAGTGCAAATTATGGATGACAAAGGCAATGTTATGAAAGGTGTAACTGTGGAGTTTAAAGTGATAGAGGGAGAAGCGGTTGTCAATCCCAAAAAGTCGGATACTGACAGCAAGGGAATAGCTTCGACCAAAATCAAGATGAGGAAAAAGATCGGGATGATAACCGTGAAAGCTATGGTGGAGGAAAACAAGGGGCTTTCAACGGTATTTAACCTCAAAGCGGTTAAGAAAGTTGCAATAAGCACGGTAAAGAAGCCGGTTGCCAGGCATTCTCCAGTGGTCGTGCCCTCACCGGCATATACTCCTACGACTCCAGCAACTCCCACAACTCCAAAATATACTCCATCGTCGGTACCCGATACAATCAAATTACCTCCCAGGCATACAACAAGACCCAGGGGAGCATATAGTCGCGAGGCGAGTGGAATATCGGTGGTTGCAGGAAACTATCAGTCTTCTCCTCCCGGAGTGAGACTTTCCCAACCTGTTGTTGTATATATAACCGATGCGGACGGTAATCCCACATTTGCCACAGTCACTTTCACTATAATGACAGGCAAAGCTACAATTATCAACCGCGAGGTCAAAACAGATGCAAGAGGACTTGCAAGCACATTTGTTGTGGTCAATTCTCCGGAGACAGTGAAGATCGTAGCTGAAGTGCTGGAAAAACCCGGGCTGTCCACCATTGCATATGCCAATATGAAGAAGAAGGAGCCTAAAGCCGAGAATCGCACCAGGACGCCGATAATTAGGGCGACTACCAACTCCAACACCCCCGGTTATCCTGCAAGTATCGCATTTTATGATCTCCGGGCAAGGAAATATGACAATATTGAAAAGACTAATGTCATCCAACTTGAGATAGGAGTAAGCGATTTCAGAAACGCCCCGGTTTCAACAGCAGTGAAATTCTCGACTCTCAAAGGAAAGGCGAAAATTCTCACTCCCATCGTCCAGACTGATTCCCGCGGCAAGGGTATATGTTATGTCGATGTGACTCAATCGATGGGAATATTCACGGTGGAAGCCCAATCAATGGAGAACCCGGATTTACGGGCAATATTCAAATCGGGACCGGAAATCAGGACTGCTCCCGCTCCCAAAGTGGTTCAACCCGGGACGAGAAAGCCCGATACCAGAGGGATGAAAGTTCCTCCGCCTTCCAGTGAACTTGGCGAGGCCGGTAAACCCGCATTAATTGCAGTTATTGACGGTGGAGGACAGAAAGTGAAGACCCGCTCCAAGCTTCCCCGTCCTTTAGTGGTACTTGTGACGGATTCACGGGGCAATCCTGTTAAGGGCATAACAATATCATTCTTTATGCAAACAGGCAGAGCAGTCATTCATTCACCATATGCAAGAACCAACAGTCAAGGCAAGGCAAAGACACATATAACACTTGGAAAGAAACCCGGTATCTATGAAATAGGAGTTCGCACAAAAGGAAAAGGCGGCCTTAGCACATCAATACGTGTCGAGGCAGTTAAATAGTAAAAAATAAAATAGAGGTGAAGTAATGAAAAAAGTATGCAGTATTATACTTCTTGCTTTCCTGGTTTTTGGATTGTTGATGGGATGCCAATCTCAGGCTGACACTCCAGGCAAGAAAGACGACGGCAAAAAAGAGGTAAAAGAAAAGGTAGCAGAAGAAAAGGCGACAAAGGAAAAGGTAACGGAAGAAAAAGCAACGGAAGAAAAGGCGACAAAAGAAAAGGTAACGGATGAAAAAGGAGGAAAGCAAAAAATGGAAAAATTGTTTGCTATAATTAAAACCGATAAAGGCGAGATGAAGGCAGAGCTTTATCCAGATGTGGCTCCGAATACTGTTCTCAGTTTCGTAACCCTTGCAAAAGATGGATTCTATGACGGACTTACATTTCACAGAGTGGTTCCAAACTTTGTAATTCAGGGTGGATGCCCACAGGGAACCGGAACCGGTGGACCGGGATATATGATACCGGCAGAGTTCAACAATAGAAAACACCTGCTTGGCTCACTGGCGATGGCAAGAAGCAGTGCTCCCGATAGCGCTGGAAGTCAATTTTATGTGTGTCTTGCTCCCCAGCCCAGTCTGGACAATAATTATACCGTCTTCGGACAGGTACTTGAAGGTGTATCAACCGCTCAGAATATCCTGAAAGGTGACAAGATCACGACCATCGAGATAGTAGGAGAATTGCCCGCAGATTTGAAAGGAAAAGAAATCAAAAAAAGCGGCGTAAAATAAAGGAATGGCAAGAAATACATATAGGAAAATAGATATTATCCTGAAAGAACTTTTATCATATAGTTCTAATATGGATTTCTTCAAAGACGATTTCAGGGAGGCGGAAAATTTCTTAATTTCCGCTTCCTTTTATTTTTTGTTCAATGATTCTATTGCCCTAAAAAAACCGACTCAAATAAAAAAAGATATCCCTTCTGAAGATACCATCCGGGAATTATTAACAAAATATCATGAATTCCATTTTTCGACTGATCTGAAAATTGATATAGAAATATTAAAAAAAATTCTCAGACTGGTAAAAAAAGAAAGGATTATCATACCGGGACTGATTCACGAATACTTCCTGGAGAACTTCCCCAACGGCAAGAGAATAGAATCAAAACGAAAGAAGACAGGCACATACTATACCCCCAAATGGGTTGCCGATGATATTGTACAATGGAGCCTCAATGTTCATTTGCAGAACAAGCTGGATGAACTGAGGAAATGCAAAAATGATTGCAATTACGAGAAATTTGTTGAAATATGGAAATCGATTTCAGAGATTAAAATCCTTGACCCCGCCTGTGGCTGGGGAATCTTCCTTGTAAGTGTATATAGATATATGGAGCGATTCTATAGGTCTGCCGGACTTATGGCACAGAAAATGCTGGAGAATCAAGCCTGTCACCCGTTTGATGATGACGATATGCTCTCCGACGGATATTCCAGAAAGATTCAATTCTCTATTTATTTGAAGGAAATATCCTCGATTGGCAGGGATCCCTCGACAATTATATCGGATAAAAATATATACGGATATGATATTGATAAGACAGCTCTTAATATTGCAAAACATCTTCTTGACAACCAGGGAGATGCCTCAGTAAGAAATGGTTCCCTTCAATGGAATATGTTGGAAAGAGATTTTATTCTTGATTTTGACAAAATCAAAGAAAGGTTTGACCTTATTGTCGGGAATCCGCCCTACTTTTCGATAGGCGGTGGAGGAAAGGGAAAGACCAAAACAATATATCATAGTATATTGAAAAACCACTCCTATTACGGCAAATATTTCAGAAGTCAGTCTGACATATTCTACTACTTTATCCTTGGCGGCATCGAGATTCTGAAGCCCGGGGGGAGAATTTCTTTCATAACTCCGTCATACTGGCTTGATAATGAATATGCGGACACTTTGAAGAAGTTGATATTGGAAAAATGTCGTATAGAAGAGATAATTAATTTTGATCCTCTCGGTGTTTTCCGCACTTTACGAGGGAAAAAGGTAAATATTGATACAACCATATTCAGGTATAATAAAAATTGTAAATCCACCGACAAAGATGTGGAAGAAATAACACTAAAATTCATAGAACAAGATATGTTTTCAAACAAATCACCCTTGAACACACCCGGCAAACACTCATTCCCGGTCTATAAGACTCGCTTAAACCCTGATGATATGACCGCCAGGGGTTTTCTTGATAATATAAGAACTCATGACTTATCCGGGGATAATGAAAAAAGCTTTCATACGATTTTTAAAAGACATGATGAATTGTCCTGCGGCAAATGGCAGTTCAGCCGGTACAACAAGATTCTGGCAAAGATGAAGAAAAACGGCGAAACGATCTTGCCTTTAGGGGATATTTCAGAAAAAGAATATGAGAAATATCGGGGAGATTTTGAAAAATCAGACAACAATTATATGACGGGACTTTGTAAAATAGGACAGGGACAGGAGACGGGATTGTCACAGGTGTTTATGATAGATAAAGACACAGCAGAAAAATTAGACCTGGAGAAAGAGTTTCTTAAACAAAATATTAAAAATCGCAATATTCTACGTTTTGGACTGGAATATTCCGACCAGCTCATGATTATGGTAGATAGTGATGAAGATTTATCTCTGTGCCCGCACATTCGGAACTACCTTGAGTCTCACAGGGAATCTTTAACAAACAGACAGAGAGTGAGAATCGGTAATAGGAAATGGTATGAAATCAGCATCCCTCAGAATCTTGAAATATTTGAAAATCCCATGAAGATCCTTGTCCCCTATCGCTCTCCCCGCAATCGATTTGCCATCGACAGAAACGCTCATTTAAATGACGGGGGCGATGTGAGAGCAATTGTGATCAAGGATGAATTCCGGAATGTCATTTCATACGACTTCCTTCTTGCTGTTCTGAACTCCAGGCTAATCAGTTTCTGGTATATGCAATCGGGAAAGAAAAAGGGTAAGATATATGAGTATTTTACACGCCCCATGTCAAGGATTCCTATATGCATACCCGATTCCCAATTAAAGGTGAACATTGAAGAAATGAGCGGAGAAATCCAGGGTCTATACCAAACATATAGAAACCAGATTGAGTTGTCGGCACAGGAAAAACAGAATTTGAAAAGCAAAATTGAAAACATTGAAAACGATATTGATACGGCGGTTTATAAACTTTATGATATTAACAGCCTGGAAATCGAGCGGATTGAAAGATATATGGAAAAAACTTTACCGGTGGGAGAATAACATGAAACAGAATGACTACCTGACCCTGTAAAACAGCACTGTGCATTCTCCCCAGCTTACAAAATAATTTTTCTTTTTTATTAGCTCAAGTCTTTGATTGTCATATGGTCTGGATACTGAAATAAATCTGCTCCCGGTCTTCATTTTATCGATATTCCTTGATACGGCATTATGCACCTCGTCAGGAAATGTTGTGCCGTGAATAAAAACCACGGAGCCTGTGCTCAAATCCACATTTACAATATCCTCGAGGAAAAAATGAAGCTTGTTTATTCCCAATCCCTGTGTTATTTTCTCGGCGATATGAATGTGAGTGGGCAATAGATCAACCCCGATACAAGTCGCTCCCGTGGAAAGTCTCGTATAAAACATCATCTTTCCCCGTCCACACCCCAGGTCATAAAAGACGTCATTTTCTGTAACACCGATTTCCCTTACAATTTCTGCCGCCACAGGATATGAAACTTCGCCATATGAAAAAGTGCCCTTTGCATAATCAATATCTTTCGACTCCTGGCGAATATAGATTGGTGAATACCTTATTATATAATTTTTGAAAAGCTGAATTTCAACAGCCCGGAGACCCGGGACTTTTGCCGATTCAATCCAATCCTGAAATCCCGTAACAAAAGGCGCCCTGATCCAGTCGCCGACATTCTTGAGGTTATCCTTGATTTTTCTCAACATATCATACTCCCGGGCTTGTAGTGCCCAAACCCCATCTTTAAAAAACTTTAAACTGCAGACTTCATAAATTACAGGAGAAGCCTACATCCCCCATATATATCATGGTTCAAATATTAACCAAACATTCCCTTTTATCAACCAATTATTCCATCAGGTACTTGAACAGATAAAGGATTACCTTAATAGAAAATTGAATTTTATAAACACTATATCCTGATGGAGGTATTTCGATGAAGAAGCTATATTGTTATGCGATTGTTATGCTATTGGTTATTACTCTGACTTCCCTGATCATTACATCCTGTGGTTCCGACTCCGGTTCAAACGGAGAAAGCACCGAGACAACCGGCGATATCAACACTTTTATAGCAAAACTTGAGAACGATGGATTCACTGTCCAGGAAGGTGAATTTAGCCCTGTCGATGCAATTCAATTATGCATTGATGGTATAGCTGTCAACTGTAACGGCAATAATGCCGGGAATCCTTACTTTGCATACAAATTACCCGAAGCGCCGGGGCAGACAATGCCCAACCTGATTCAGGATTTGGCTTATCCGTTGCGTTCCGATGAGGCGCTTGTCTTTGTCGGTCGCACTCCACCAAAGATGAAATATTTCAGTTACAGGAGTTTTCTTTTATCAAGGTATGATCAAGAAACACAGGAATATAAAAAAATATATGCAAGTCTGGGTGATTGCATTAATCTATATAACATCAGCACTGAGGGAACCCCCGGAGGTGAGGACGGCGATTCATTTAATCAGCTCGCGATTATAGTCACAACCGCCGACAGGGGAATTGATAAGCGAGTCCGTACCGCCGCAAAATCCGCGGGATATCCCGATGTCATTATGAACACCGATGTAATTCCGTCCTCGCTGGTTAATATGGGACTGGAGAAAGGATGTGACACTTTCACATTCCTCGGACGAACGGCGATGTTTCTCGACGAAGAAGCTTGCCAAGCTTACATTGATAACCCGGATGTCAGGGTATTCAGATTGACGCCCAACACACAATCCCAGCTTGATCCATTCCCTACGCAGGAATTAACACCAAGGGGAACAGGCACTAATGAGATGGACTTAATGCCTGCCGTGGAAGAATTACGCACAGCTATCCTGGCAAAATACAGCAATTATAAAGCCACCGAATTGCAAACCGAGATATGGCTCCCGGAGGCGTATGAAAGTATCCAAAGTGGCGAAGACTGCCTTGGAGAAAGCAGGGACACTTCATACCTGAGGACAAATGTAGCTTCACAATTCAAGCTCTCTGACAATCCCGACGATTTCCTGGTTGTGTATGGAGTTAATCATGTTCAAACCGGGAAATGTATATATGCGAATTTTATATTGTATGGAGCGGAATACTTCAATGGAGTAGCTTCAATTGATGATAGTAAATACCCGGGAAGTGCGGAAGACTATCTTCCGGGTCATTCACAAACTCAATATTTATATGCCTGGAAAGTTGCCAGGAATGCAAACGGCGATCTATATTGTCTGGAAGTGCCGACAGGTCCGTCTCTTTATGGTATCGGACTGGAAGATGATGCGTATGTCGGGTTTCGATCTTACATCGAGAAGGAAACCGAGGTGGGACCCGCCTATAATGAAATTATTTATGACCGTGTAATCCACTTCACATCGAAATAAATACAAAATAGGGCTTACGCATTATTAAAAAGAAACGGCTTAAAGACGTCATCCTGAACTTGTTTCAGGATCTATTAATAAACTGTGTTATTATTAGATTCCGAAACAAGTTCGGAATGACATTCGCATAACTCCTGTTACAAATCAAGCGCAACCTTCAGCTTTGCCAGGAATTCTGCCTCCCCCTTGCTTATCTTGCTGCCCAACCCCAGGAAACCCTCACCATATGCCTCAGAGACTTTCTTGCCTATCCCGTACAGGAATCTTTTGAATTCGAGTCCCTTTTGTCCGGGGTATAGATCATCCAGAATCCTGGATATGTCCCCGGCATATTCCATCACATCCCCACGCGGTCCCCCGCCGGAATCATCCACATTCGTAATTCCGCTTACCTGTGATAATACCGCCTGAATAAGCTCGTTATCCTCATATTTTTCCTGAGCTTCGCCACAGGCATGCATCAGCGCATCAAATTCACTATATGAAGATGATGGATCCATATCCGCATCCGACGCTGCAAGTCCGATTATAAAAGGTGATTCCACAAGCTTAATCCAGTCTTGTTCCGTAAAACGCTCTTCTATGCCCATATTATCCTCCACTATTTTTCATAATTTTTCCAATTGACTTCTCTAAGTTAAAATTTCTTCCTTTTTATGCGGAAGGATAATCTTTTCTGTAGTTTAAAGTTTTTTTAAGATGAGATTTGGGGAAGAGACTTTTTTGAAAAAGTTTCTTCTCCGAGATAAGTTCCTGGGACACTACTGAAAACAAATATAACACGGTGAATGGTAGCAATAACAATATGAATAATTTGAGAAAATATGGAAAACCCCCTTACAAAGTAGCAGTCATTCATGGAGGTCCCGGCGTATCTGGTGAAATGGCTCCCGTGGCAAGGGAGCTCTCTTCAATTTGCGGAATCCTGGAGCCTCTTCAGACCGCTGATTCACTCGACGGGCAGGTTGCGGAATTGCATAATGTGCTTATGAATAATACAAATTTTCCTGCTGTATTAATCGGTCATTCCTGGGGAGCGATGCTTGGATTTATCTATACTTCAAGGTTTCCTTTGAATGTTAAAAAGCTCATTCTTGTCGGATGCGGCTCCCTTGAAGCGGAGCATGCAAAAGAAATAATGGCAACCAGGCTAAGTCGTCTGGACCAATTGGAAAAACTGGAATTGCTTTCAATATTCAATATGCTGGATGATCCGGCAACCCGTGATAAGAACGACAAAATGAATCGCCTTGGTGTGTTGATTGACAAGACCGACTCATTTTGTCCTCTGCCCGGAGATGATGATGTAATTGAATTCCGGGGTGATATATATCAAAGTGTATGGAATGAAGCCGCCAGGTTGAGGCGTGAAGGAAAGTTCCTAAAAATGGGAAGTTGGATTCGGTGTCCTGTTGTAGCGATTCATGGTGATTATGATCCCCATCCTTTCAAGGGTGTTGTAAGGCCTCTCGAAGCCTTAATAGATAATTTCAGGTTAATTCTCCTTGAAAAATGCGGACATGTTCCCTGGCTTGAGAAGTATGGGAAAGACAAATTTTACGAAGTATTGAAAAAGGAATTGGAAAGAGAGTTTCAACATATTGATACAGAATAATGAGAATCGCAATAGGCGAGATAGTTGGGGCAGATCATTTAATAATAAATTCTCAAAAAATTATAAATACCTATTGACTGCTTTGTTTATTTGTTTTATACTATTGTTGCTTTAATATCGAGGTGTGGCGCAGCTTGGCTAGCGCGTCTGCTTTGGGAGCAGAAGGCCGGAGGTTCAAATCCTCTCACCTCGATTTAGACTGACCCGGGGATTTAGCTCAGGGGATAGAGCAACTGCCTTCTAAGCAGTGGGTCGGGGGTTCGATTCCCTCAATCCCCGTTGATAAATTTTTTATTTATAGATGCTGATAATATCTTGGTTTGTTTAAAATGTTACTGAAACAAACCAGTTCTAATGACTTTAAAAGCATATCTTTATGGTGAGTTCTGAATATTCGCCATAAAAACATGGTGAGCGTAGCTCAGCTGGTGAGAGCACTGGTCTGTGGCACCAGGGGTCGTGGGTTCAAATCCCATCGTTCACCCTTAAAGAAACTACAAGCCTCCGTTATCGCTTTGACGGGGGCTTTTTTTATCTCGGGGAGGGTCTGAACAGTCCGTCCCGCAATTCAAAAAATCGAACATAGCGATAAATGTCAGGCGCATCATATTGTTAATAGCCCTGGTTTTTGGACATCTTGAAGAGAAAACTCTGTGTTCTTCGCAACCTCTGCGGTGAATAGTTACATCATTATAACAAGAGGGAAATATTTGTAAGGAATGAATAATGGGAATCAATAAAAATATTTTTTCAGAGGTGATCATATGAAAAAACTGCATATTATTATCATTTTTCTGCTCATATTGGCAATTCTGGGAACTGCGTTTTATTTTGTTAACTCGCAACAAAAGAAGACTCTTGAAGCATTGGACAAAAGTATTGCTGAAACAAAAGAAGAACTCAAAAAGAGCGAAGAGAGAATGAAACAAGCAAAGTTGGCGAATGAAGCCTATATACCTGAAAATGTAAACTTCGATGAATTCATTCGCTCGAATTTCAAGGCTGAGGATAAAACTGAATTTACAGCAAATTTCACAAAAGACATCAGGGATCTTTTTGCGACGGTAAAACAGTGTGCAAAGGACCCGAATTTCAAAATTGCCTCCATAAAATCAGGTGAAATTATCATGCCCGATTCGGGAAAATCCAAACCTGATATCGAGAAATCGGCAAAGGTCAACCCAAAAGAGAGCAAGGCGGAAAAGGATAACTCTACGCTTCAGAAGATGTTGTCAAGTCTTCCGCACCAGGAATTTGACATGAAAATTCAGGGGAATAATGAAGCCTGCATGAGCTTTCTCAAGAGCCTTGGCGAGCTGAAATCAAAAAGACTTATCAGAGTTGATAATATTAAAATAACTACATCTGGCGATTCCAATGGGAAAGAATCGACTGTCATGATTACAAACATTAAAATAACTGCATTTTTAATTGAGAAGAAATAAACATTCAAAAATCCGGTATAAACACAATGGGGTGATAAAAATGAAGAAAATATATTATTTACTTCCAATAATCATTGTAATATTTCTTTTCACATCGTGTGACAGGAGAATGGAGAGCAAATCTGCGCCGCAATCCCTACCCGGCAGTCTCAAGAAAGCTTCAACAGGTGCACAATATGATAAGTCTATGGTCGCCGATGAAAGCGCGAAGAAAACGGATATCCGACAGAATCGAAAGATTGTCCGCACAGCTTCAGTCTCATTATACCTGGAGAATTTCGACAAAGGCTCGAAAGAGATCGAGTCAATAACACGGCAATACAGCGGTGTTGTGGCAAACAAATCTGTCCAGAGGTCAACTTATTCGGTCTATGGAACAATGACGCTGTGGGTTCCCGCCGAGAAACTGAAAGAATTTATCGAGAAAATCGAAAAAGTGGGAAAAGTCAGATCCTCCCAGATGACGGCAGAGGACATCTCCGACCAATACTACGACCTTGAAGCAAGGTTGAGAAGCAAGACAAAACAAGAAGAAAGGCTTCTCTCCATGCTCGATAAAGAAGGAAATTCCCTGGATCACCTCCTGAAGCTGGAGCAGGAGCTTGCCCGTGTGCGCGGTGAGGTCGAGACGATGGAAGGCAGGAAGCGCAGGTGGGATCAGCAAGTAACATATTCCACAGTGACTGTCACCCTCACGCAGGACATTCAGGCGGCAAGAGAACCTGATGATATATGGAAACCTTTCAGAAGAGCGATAAGGGACATAAAACCCACATTCATATCCTCGGTAGGAGTGTTCATCAAGTTTATCGGCGGAATAGTCCTCCTTGCAGTCGCCCTTATCCCGTGGGCAATTGCGTTGTTTATCCTCATCCTGATATGGAAACTCCTCTTCGCAAAACGCTGGTCTGCATACAGGGAAAGAAAAAGGAAAGAAAAGGAGCAGAGGAAGAACCGGTCTGAAGTGAATGTTGAGAAGAAGTAGAGGAAGGAATTAGAAAATAAACCGCAAAGAATCAAAAACACAAAGAATTTCATTTTAATCTTTGCAGTGAATCGATACATTTCATGAAAAACACAATGTAAATATAGAAAGGTTGATATTAATGGACAATATTGAAACAATAACCACGCAGGAAAACGAAAAGGAAGTTGTAAGCACGACAGCCGTTGCTACGATATCAGAAGACGAAATAAAAGATAAGCCGGCTGAAGAAACAACCTCCCCGCTGATTTCTGATGAAGCTCCCGGTGAAACTCCTGTCGAAGAGAAGGAAGAAACTCACCCTGAAACAGGTTCAAAACAGGCTTCTGAAAAATTCGAGAGAGAGAAAAATGTAGCGATAAAACTTGAGCGTAATGCCGAGTATTTTGCAGAAAATCTGAAATTTGACGAGGCGCTTGAGAGCTTCAGGCAGTCCGCTTCACATTATCGAAAGATAAACGACCGCCAGAGCATTGCCCGCATACACTACAGGACTGGATTTTGCTATGAGCAGCAACAAAAATATAACGAGGCCGTCAAATCATACATGGAAGCCAAGAGAATCTTTCTTAAAATGGAGAACATGGAAGATTACTCCACTGTCTCAGATAGGCTTGCAAAGACACATTATTTCCAGAATAAGATCGATGATGCCGTCGCAGAATATGAAGAGGTTATAGAAAACAATTGTATAACCGGTGATATGTATAACAACTTTGGCTTCATATTACTCGAGAAGGGTGAAATGGAAAAGGCAAGAGAGAGTCTTGAGAAATCGATAAAGATGCGTGAGGGTCTTGAAAGTGAAGAAATACACCTTTCATACAATAACCTCGGTGTTGTGGATTATATTCAGGGCAATTATGATAAAGCGATAGAGAATTTCAAGACAGGACTCGAGCTTGACAAGAGGGACGCCAAGGACGACAGGACCATACAATTTACGGTCTTCATGAAACCGGAATTCAAAGAAGAAAAATTCACAGATCACAAGGTCTTCCCCGATGTTAACACAAAAGCCTGCCTGATGCTGAACCTCGCCGCGGCGCAGGGAATGAATGGAGATATGAAGTCCGCTGTGGAAACCTGCCAGGAGGCGCTCACGCTGGATAAGGATCGTCCTTATCTGTATGAAGCCGCCGGATGGATTTATATCAACGCCGACCAGGAGAAAAGGGCGATTGAGTATTTCAGAAGAGCCACACCGTACGATTCAGCCAATGAAGAGTTAAAGAAAGTAATAACCATGATAAATCCATACATAGGACTCAAAGTTGGAAGAAACGAAACCTGCCCATGCGGAAGCGGGAAGAAATACAAGAAGTGTCATGGGGCGGTTGTTTAATAATCTCCCCAGAAAACTTGTGTAAAATAGATTGCCCCATCAGTACCCCGAGCTATGCCCACACCAGCGCATTTGAATTTTGGTGTCATTATATTTTTCCTGTGTCCCGGACTTTTCAGCCAGCCTGAAACAGCGATGGAAGCGGGATCAGAATATCCCATGTTCTTTGATATGTTCTCGCCAATCCTCCGGTTCACAAGGGAAAAACCGTATTTCTCAATGCGGGCGAGAACACCCTTGCCTTCGGGATTTGTATGACTGAAATATTTTCGATTGGCCATATCCCTGCTGTGATCAAGAGCGGCCTTGTATGCCATCTCCTCAAACTTCAGCGGGCTTAGTCCGTTTTCAACTCTGGCCTTGTTTATAAGCTCGAACACTCTTTTTTCCATCAATCTTAATTTATTATCATTATCGGCGGAAGCTTCATCAAGATATACGGATGTAAGCATGAGGAAAAAAATAACAAAGGAAACTGTTGCTATTAACGGGGAAAATTTGTGGATTTTATTCAGATGTATGAATGATGTGAATTTGTGCATTATCACCATAAGACTCTCCTTTTTGTTATACTGGGTAGTTATACAATGTCTGTCCTTTCCAATAAATTTACCATTTACAATTGCGACATAGTAACCCATGTTTTCCCTAAACCATTCCCTGTTTGCCTTCAATTCCAGGAGTTTTTTAATTTATGTCTGATTCCAGCGGCTCTATTGCAGTTTGAGGCGGCAATACGGGGATCTCTTGGGATTCTTTTTTGTTTGAATTTTGCGAATTGTGGAGACCTTTGCAGAAGTCATTGAATTCATTAGATATACCTTCAGGTGGATAGAATTCGAATAGCATTGATATAAACGCCAAGCGATTTTCGCTTGCTCGGTGCTTCTCGATTTTTATACCATATTGTAGTAATTTTTCCGAATCTTTCTCATCAATCTTGCTAACGATGATTTTTTCAACTGCAATAGATAATATATTTATAGGAACTTCTCGAAAATACATGCAGTTGTTAAATAATCGCAATTCCCTAATGTTTATCTGGGCAGTAATGTGATCCTCGATAGGTTGAATAAGGAGGGTCATAATATCCAGAATCTCTTTTCCGTGCGTTCCCGGTTTCTTAATTCCAATTATTATTCCAATTATACCGCTTACTGTCAAAGTTGCGCCACAAATAATTGCAAATGCATATTCTTTCATCACACCCGCGGATAAGTTCTTGGAAGTATTTTGAGAAATGAGAAAAGAATTCTCTCTTATATAAAGATAAACGAAAGCCCCCAATAAAGAGCTTAATATAATAAACAAAAAAGACGCCCAAGAATATCTCGCGTAATTAAAACGTTGCCCGTATTTCATTTTTAGATATGCAACCGAAAAAATGACTCCAGAAATTGCAGCCAATGCTGGACAAGCCCATTCATTGTGTTGTCTAAGAAAGTCGATAATCATTCTACGTGCTCCCTCCCTTCAGTTATTCCAGAAACAAGTGATTCGAAGGGACTTGTCTCACTTTTTCGAAAATCCACACTTAGAAACATTCTTAAGAAAAGAGGGAACTGGACATTATTTGGGCAGTTGTGAAGGAAAACTGGGATAACAGGCCTCTGTCTTTCTATCATTTCTCGAATTAAAGCACTATATTCTTGTTTCTGCCACGGTCCGATACCTCCCGCGCCAACGAAGATTACGACTGACTTGACATGCTTGCTCTGTTTCTCAATAACTTCTTGAAACTGCATGCCAGGTTGTAGTTCCCACTCGCCAAGCCAAGGCAGGATCCCGCGCTTTTTCAATCTTTCTCCAATTTCGCTGACCTCTTGTTTATCCTGGTAGTTGTAGCAGAGAAAAACATCGTAGTCGCCGGATTCTATCTTACTTCTTGAAATATGTGGCTTCTGCTCTTTTTCAGACTCAATCCCGTCAAGAAGCTCCTTTATACTATATCTTTTTATCGCCCCCTCCGGAATATATGTCTTCTCCCCTGATTCTTCCAGAAGGAGCAAATGTTCATAATCAACCACGATATCCGGATTATCAGGCATGGGGACTTTTCCTTTTACTTCGATCCCGGAAATGGTGGAGTGGATTCCTTCCAGATAGGACCTGATGATTTCAAGAAATACACACCGGGTTTTATCTTTTCCCCTTATGGAAATAAAAATCTTCTTGTCCTCTATATCAGCCCTGACAAGGGCTTCATTGTCATCTTTCTTAAGAACCACCCCGGTACGCCAATATGTGTTTTTCGAAATATAGGCGTGCATCCTTACAATAAAGCGTGAAATGATACTTCCTGGAAGTACATCATAGTGATATTGAAACTGAAGGGAATTATCCCAGTTCCCAGTGTCCGGTTCCTCTTTCTGAAGGAGATCAGGAACCAGGAATTTCTTATCCTTGTAACCCTCAAAACCAAAACAGAGCTCAAATTTGCGCATCATATCGATGACAAACATGTGCCTATTTGGGGGATAGTCTTGAGGGTCTAAAATATGGTTTAATTGGCTCATCTGCAAGACACCCTTGCTCTGGAACAATTCATTAGAATTTAGAATCTTATAAACACCATCTGTTACCCATTCGGGATTCAGGATGTTTGTGTCTTCAAGACGGTGATCGCCCTGAAAATTGAGCACAATTCCAAGGTCATGAAGGAGGCGGATTAAAGTGCCTTGATCGATGTCTTCTGTAATGCCTTCTGCCCTACACATTTCCCTGTATTCTGCATATGGAATGTAGTCAGCCTTAAGGGTCTTTCTCATGTCCTCCAGTTTATCCTTGATATTGAACCAACTGGTAAGGAGTTCATCATTTAAGTGGTCAAGTTTTGCCACTTCCCTTTCGATTAATTCCTTAACTTCCAGGATGCCACCTCCTGTCATGCATGAGACTTCTTTCACAAAGGCTTTAATTGTAGGGTACTTTTTCTGAAGCCCGCTCCAGTTAAGATCAATTTTGTGCTGTTCGCATTTGTTACATACCACAATGATTGGAGAATCTCCAGCAAAACTCTGTATGATTTTCAGCCAGTATTCGACCTTGCTTTCATACTCCCCTTGGCGTGAATCCAGCACAAGAACATAAAGGCTTCTTTTTGTCAGGAAGAACTGGTGCGTGGCGTGCATGATCTCCTGTCCGCCAAAGTCCCACACATTAAGTCTTATTTTGGTATCATTGACCGTGATGGGCCATTGCCTTACATCAATTCCCTCTGTCTTTGCTTCCTGTTGGTCAAAAGTATCATCTATCAACCGTTTCACAAGTGATGTCTTCCCAACGCCCCCCTGCCCGACAAGGATCATCTTTGCCTCATTCAGAGGCTTCTTTTCCCCTTCAATGAGCTTGAGATAATAGTTTATAATTACGGAAGGTTCCTCGTACTTGGATAAAATTTCAGGCGGAATTGGAAGTGGATTACCCCATAAATAGAGTTCTTTTAGATTCTCCAGTTTCCCGATTTCCGGTGAGAGAGTAGTCAGTTGATTTCTATTGAGCCAGAGTACCGCCAAGTTAATCAGTTCCCCGATTTCATGGGGAAGTACGGTCAGTTGATTGATATCGAGCCTGAGCACCGTCAAGTTGGTCAGTTTCCCTATTTCCGGTGGAAGGGCGGTCAGTTCGTTTTTCCAGAGGTCAAATTTCGTCAGGTTATTCAGTTTCCCTATTTCCCCGGGAAGGGTGGCCAGTTTATTATCATTGAGGTGTAGCTCCTCCAGATTTGCAAGTTTTACGATTTTATCGGGCAATCCGGTAAGCTTATTTGAATGGGCATCTAGAATCTTCAGTTTTGTAAGTTCCCCGATTTGCTCGGGCAATGTGGTTAGTCGATTGCGATATAGGCTGAGTTTTGTCAATTCAGTTAATTCTTTGATTTCTTGGGGTAACTCGGTTAATTGATTATAGCCGAGGTTGATTTTCGTCAATTTGGTTAGTTTCCTGATTGCCATTGGCAGAATGGTCAGTTGGTTTCCACCTATATCAAGTCCCGTCAGATTAGTCAGTTTCCCGATTTCCTCGGGAATGGCGGTAAGTTGGTTATTATAAAGGTAGAGTTCCGTCAGGTTAGTCAGTTTCCCGATTTCGGGGGGAAGAATGGTTAATCCCATTCCGGAAAGATTGAGCGCTGTCACCCCATCCCTTTCCGCTTTTTCGATAATTTGCATTGTATTTCGATAGGCTATTAGACTGTCATCCAAGGAGAGAGACTCTAAGTTTTTCAGTTTCAAAATTTCCCAGGGAAGCGTGGTCAATTGATTATTATCAAGGTCGAGCCTCGTCAGGTTAGTCATTTTTCCTATTTCCGGTGGAAGGGTGGTAAGTTGATTGTTATTGAGTCTGAGTATTGTCAAATTTGTCAGTTCTCCTATTTCCGGTGGGAGGGTGGTCAGTTGATTATCATTGAGCCAGAGTATCGTCAAATTTGTCAGTTTCCA
The DNA here is from genome assembly GCA_021107945.1 of Vulcanimicrobiota bacterium. Classification (GTDB taxonomy): domain Bacteria; phylum Vulcanimicrobiota; class JAJTBE01; order JAJTBE01; family JAJTBE01; genus JAIORV01. The sequence continues at coordinate 48,168 of JAIORV010000066.1, forward strand.
TAATTCCGGTGGGAGGGTGGTCAGTTGATTTTTATAGAGCCAGAGTTTTGTCAACTCTGTCAGTTTCCCGATTTCTTGGGGAAGGGTGGTCAGTTGATTGCTAGCCAGAACAAGTCTCGTCAATTTGTCTAGTTCCCATATTTCCGGCGGAAGGGTGGTCAGTTGATTGCCACTGAGGTTGAGTTCCGTCAAGTTTGTCAGTTTCACTATTTCCGGTGGGAGGTTAGTCAGCTGACTGTTGGGGAACCAGAGTTTTGTCAAATTTGTAAGATTCCCTATTTCCGGCGGAAGGGCGGTCAGTTGATTGCTAACGAGGCTGAGTTCCGTCAAATTTGTCAGTCTCCATATTTCCGGCGGGAAGGTGCTAAGTTGATTCGCATGTAGCAAGAGTCCCGTCAAGTTCGTCAACTTCCCTATTTCCGGTGGGAGGGTGGTCAGTTGATTTCCCCAGAGGTAGAGTTCCGTCAAGTTTGTCAGTTCCCATATTTCTGGTGGGAGAGTGATCAGTTGATTATTATAAAGATGAATTTTCGTCAAGTTAATCAGTTCCCCGATTTCACCGGGAAGGGTGGTCAGTTTATTTTTATAAAGGTAGAGTGCCGTCAAATTTGTCAGTTTCCCTATTTCCGGTGGGAGGGTTGTTAATTCCTTATTGGAGAGGTCAAGCGCTGTCGCCCCTTCCCTTTCCGCTTTTTCTATAATTTCAAGCAATTCTTTGTTTGTCATTATTGCCACCTCATTTATTTCACGTGTCAGGTCTGTTTTGGACGTAGGTGTCGAAAAATCCTCCAGATGTTGATTTATCTCCATAATTGTCAGTAGTTGCGTATTTTATGAATGTTATCCCTTATACCATTTCGCATTCGTTATTACTGTAGGAGGGGTTTCCTAATCCCGATAAACAAATATAACTCCCACCGGGAAAAGGTTGTTTTATTGCCGATTTGTATTAGTGTGTATTCGTTTCGGTAGGGCGTTATTTATTTAAACACGATATGTTGGCGGGTTTAAAAACCCGCGCTACGTATTAATCACGATGTGTTTGCGGGTTTAAAAACCCGCGCTACGTATTTTAAATTCCTTTCCTATATAGCATGCAAACGGAAAAGGGTTTATATCGGTAGAAAAGAATATAAAACTTTAGAGATTGCCCGGAATATAAAAAGAATACAACAAGATATTTTATCTATCTACAAGGGCGTATAGACATAAGCCTTTGTCTGGTTTTTTTGTTTTTACTTTCCTTTTTGATTATCAAATTTTATTAAGCTGTTTTCAATAACAGGACTTTCGCATTTCCAAGAGAGAGATGTGTAAAACTGTCATCCTGAGCGAAATACGATCTTTATCTTTTCTGAATAAGCCTTGGCAAGAACGGATTTTACTTACCTCCGATGTCTTCCACAGCGAAGGATCTCTACCCACGACAAAAGATCTACTGCAGGCAATTATTCAAGAGATTCTTCGCTATGTAAATCTCAGTAGATCAAGAAAATTCCGTCTTTGAGAAAGTCATTGGAGTAAAGCAAGTCTTTCGTGATCCGCTCAGAATGACAATTGTGTAAGTCCTACAATAAGTAATATCGTTTTCATTAGAATTCCAGTAAGCTTCAAAGAAGCGAATAAAGCACAACAGATGCCGACAATCTGGTCTCTTGCCTCCGGTCTCTGTGGTGAAAAAATACTACCTTACTTTACGGGGTTATCATCATGAAATATTTCAGAACAATAATAATACTTCTTATCTTCATATTAATAAACGCTTTTACGGTGTCTGTGTATGCCGGGAAAAGCTCTTCTTCTCCGTCTCCATCTCCGTCTTCTTCTTCTTCTGATTCTAAAACTTCGGCCGGTAAGGATGTTTTTTCCGGTGAGAAGCCTACGGAATTCAAGATTGATTGGAGTAAAATAGATTCCAGGAAATTTTCAATATGTGGTGTGAAATGCTCAATTCCATGTTACGAGATTAAACCCGGAGAGTTGCTTGTTCCCCTGAATGACCCCGATGTGAAAAGGATGTTGAAGAGTTTTGACACAACCGTTTCATATGATAAGGATAGCAAGATAATCACTTTCACCCGCGCTAAAAACAAGATATTGCGGATGAAGATTGATTATAATGTGGCCGACTATATCGGGCAGAAAAAACAGATCCCAATTCCGCCGAGGATTATCAATGACAAGCCATACATTTCACCCTCCTCGTTTCGCAAGTTTATATGGGCAAGCTATAATTACGACAAGAAGAACAAACTTTATTACCTTGATTCCTGGGTATTGGATGTATATCTCCAGACAACAAAAAGAAAAAAGGTGGTCATTGTTGCCAAAGGCACGGGAAAATTGAAATACCGCATCTTGAAATTGAGACATCCCACCCGGTTTGTTGTGGATGTGATGAACTCGGTTCTGGACGGAAAAGCCCGCTCGATTCACCATCCCACCCTGGGAGAAATAAGATTCTCTCAGCATGAATTGATGGGGAAAGAAGGAAGTATCGTAAGAATTGTCGTGCCTCAGAGTGAAGAGGTTGAAATTGTAATGTTGAAGCCCCGCGCTCCGAATTATGTAGAGGTAAACCTTCGTCCCCGGAAGGTATCTGCACCGGTTCAGGATTTACCTGTGCAAAAAATAACAGACCTCAAGATTTACGAGAAGAAGAACCTGGTAACAATCATTATGACCACAACCGGCCCTATCCAGATAGAATGGAACAGGCTTCTTAAGCCTGATAACAGGTTCTTTATTGATATTCCCGGGATGGTTTATCCACAGAGAAAGAAGACGTTCAAACTGAAATCCAAGTTTATCCCGAAAGTAAAAATTGCCCAGTTTCAACCTAAGCCAAATCCTACCGTAAGAATGGTTTTATCCCTTGAATCGCCGAATAAAGTGACAATTGAAACGGACAACAAAAACCCCAAACAGGTAAAAATATTCATCGGTAATGATACGGTTGATCCGAGAAAAACCGCCAGGAAGGGATATATTGTTACATATTATCCATCCGGAGGGCTTGTTATATGCCTTGATCCCGGTCATGGGGGATCGGATCCGGGGGCAGTAAACAGGCGATATGGAGTCTATGAAAAAACAATTGCTTTGGATATCTCCAGAAGATTGAAGAAGCTTTTGAAGAAAGAGGGATGGACGGTTGTTATGACCCGCAACTCGGATCGTGACGTCACCTACCCCGGCAGTCCCGATTATGAGGAGCTTGCGTCCAGATCGCGAATTGCAAACGATCTCAAAGCTCATGTTTTTGTGAGTGTTCATATTAACGCATCGAGAAAAAACTGGGTGAAGGGAGTGTCAACATATTGGTGTAAATGGAATGACAAGACACTGGCAAGGTATATCCAGAGCTCGCTTGTACCCGCCACGGGGAGGAAAAACCTGGGGATAAGAAGACAGCCTTTCTTTGTTATAAGGCACAGCAAGATGCCTGCGGCGTTGGTGGAAGTATGCTTCCTTTCAAATTCAGAAGAAGCGAAGCTTTTGAAAAAAGGCTGGTTCAGGCAAAAAGCGGCCGAGGGGATAATGAACGGTCTACGTGCCTATGCTCACAAAAAGGGGCTGCGGAAGAGGAAATGAGGAATTTTGCCTCTTAGGAAATTGGGAAAGAAGGAAAATGGATTACAGAGGACGGAAGGCGGAGAACGGAGTCCGGATCTTTGTTTTCCATTTCAATTTACCACGAAGGCACGAAGGACACGGAGGGAAATGGGATGATGGAATAAGGAAAATGGTATAAGGAAACCGGAAATCTTGCCTCTTGCTTCCAAAATCCATTTTTCAATTTCTTTTTTCTTTTATCCTTTTTGTGGCATCGCGGTGTAAAAAAGAATCCGGTTCCCCATTTCCCACCTTTATTTTGGAGAGATCAATGTTTCTCCCTGGTTATCCTCTGCGGACTCTGCGATCTCTGCGTTGAAATTAAATACCTTTTTCCGGTTTCAAAAAAGGCAGTGGACGGAAAACGGAGAACAAAGAAGGAATATATGTGCAAATATTCTTTTACAACCGGCATATCGATAGACCCCGATGAACTTGTTGATTTCTTGAATGAAGAGGTCAACGGGTCTTCTGTTATTTCATATATATCTCATATATACATTGAAAACCCGTTTCGCCTCCTTCTTGACACGGAAAAAGACAGGCTGCAAAAGGAAAAGAAAGTCGCAAATATTGCAAAATCTCTTGAAGAGGTAAATATTGAGCCTGTTTTTGTTTTCGATTACACATGTATGGGAGACCATCATTTAACAACGGAATTTCACAGGTTATTCGGCAAGATGCTGGAATTCATCGACAAAACGGGGATAAAATCAATCTCGCTTGCAGATTTGTACCTTGCCGGAACTTTCTCATCGGGATTTCCACCATACAACCGGTTTTCCCATTTCAAAGTATATTTATCACCCCATGCAAAGATCAACCATGCTGTAAAATTCAAGTACCTTGACAATATTGAATACAGCATGGTTACCCTGCATCCCGATATAAATTATTCTTACCCGGAGGAAGAATTGCCCCGGGGAGGCACCTGGAAACCGACTCCCAACGACGACGAAATTAGAAGAGCGGTTAAATTTGCAGGAGCTGACAGGATAGAGATCCTTGTAAATACAAAGTGTATAATTAGATGTCCCCTGGAGATTTTCTGCAATGCGACAAGATTTCATGCAGAACAGGAGAAAATGTTACCCGATAAGAGGAAGGATGCTTCCAGATACTACTGGAAAAAATACAGGGGATGGATTGAAGAGCAACCCGAGCTTATAAGGAAAATTCCCATCATTCCACCGGAAAGAGTTAATGAATTTTCAGCCCTGGGAGTAAAGTATTTTAAAATATTAAATGAACCTTACAGCATATCTGACATGAGGTGCAGGATCATCCCGTATATCTCAGCATAATTCCGAGGGCGGTTGCCCCAGGTTGCCGGACTGAATAGATACGAAAGTTTTTCTTTTTTTCTTATCTCCGCGACCTCTGCGGTGAATAGTAGATATTTAAAATAGAGGGAAATCAACCTGCCGGAAGAAATGGGAATCACAAAATGCAACAATAATCGGAGTATTTATAATGACTGAATCTATTAATCTAAACGATGTAAAACATATTCACCTCATTGCAATATGTGGAACCGCCATGGGAGCGCTTGCGGGAATGTTGAAAAAGAAAGGTTTCAGAATCACCGGTTCCGACGAAGGCGTCTATCCGCCGATGAGCGATTATCTGCGGGACCTGGGTATTGAGGTAATGGAAGGATTTCGTTCGGAGAACCTTGATGTGAACCCCGATCTTGTTATCGTCGGGAACACAGTGAAACGCATAAATCCTGAGGCGCAGGAAATGGTTCGGCGCAATATCCCCCATATTCACCTGCCGGGGGCGTTGTCGGAATATTTCCTGAAGCTTGGGCATCCCATTGTAATATCGGGAACCCATGGCAAGACAACCACCACTGCCCTTTGTGCCTGGGTTCTTGAATCGGCGGGACTTGACCCGGGATTTCTTGTGGGTGGGACTCTGAAGAATTTTAACTCAAATGCAAAAGTGGGTGAAGGTAAATTTTTCGCAATAGAAGGTGACGAGTATGACTCCGCCTATTATGACAAGGTCCCAAAATTTTATCACTACAGGCCGAAGACCGGCGTCATAACAAGCGTGGAATTTGATCACGGCGATATTTACAAGGATATTGATCACATAAAATCCGTATTCACAAATTTCGCAAATCTAATCCCGCATGATGGCTACCTTGTAGCATGCGCAGATTTCCCCCATGTTTTGGATGTTATAAAGCCGGCGAAATGCGAGATTGTAACTTATGGACTGACTCAAAATGCAGATATTCGGATTCGCGACCTTGAGCTTGACGAGAACGGCGCAAAATTCTCCCTGTTCAGGAAAGATGAAAAAATATCAGATTTCCGTTCCCCTCTCTGGGGAAGTCATAACGCATCAAACGCGGCGGCAGTGGCGATAGTCTGTCTCCGTCACGGGCTTTCAATCGCTCAAATACAGGAAGGATTCGACACATTCCAGGGCGTGAAGAGACGTCAGGAGATCCTTGCGGTTGTGAATGATATAATCATGATAGATGATTTCGCCCACCACCCCACAAAGGTGAGAGAAACGGTGAAAGCCGTCAGGGCAAGATACCCGGACAGGAGGCTATTCTGCGTATATGAACCCCGGACTAACACGAGCAGGAGGAATTTTTTCCAGGATGTTTACCCTATCTCGTTTTATGGGGCCGATTTTGTATTGATTGCCCCGGTTTATCACTCCGATCAAATTGAAAAAGACAGCCTGATGGATCCCGGGAAGCTTGCCGGTGATATCAGGAAGAAAGGTATCGAAGCGCACCATCTTGCCGGTGTTGATGATATTATCGAATTTCTTGCAGAAAACACAAAATCGGGTGATGTGATTTTAATTATGTCAAATGGAGGATTTGGAGGAATTTACAAGAAACTTCCGCAAAGATTGGCAAAGAACAAAGATTGGCAAAGAAAAAGAGGGAAAATCATTGTATAGAAAATCAATTTATTATTCAATAATCGTAATACTCATGTTTACCCTGTGTTTCGGTTGTTCCCCGAAAGAAGAAGCTACATCGAATAATTCTGAAAAAATTGAAACAGGACATTCTTTAACTCCGGAAGAACCCGTCGTTGGTGAAGATGATAAATCCACGGGAGAATATATAAAAGAGATAGACAAACTTATTACCGACAATAAATTCGATGAAGGGCTGAAAACGGCAAACGTTGCCATCAAAAAAGAGTCCGACCATTCAACTTTGTATATGCAAAAGGGTATATGTCTTTATTATAAATATGAGTATGAAGACGCTCTTGAATCTTTCAATAAATCGTTATCAATTGAAAAAGGTGCAAGGGAAAATTATGTTCACCGGGGACAGACTTATTTAAAAATGGGACGATATGACGAAGCGATAGAGGATTTCAATCGCATAATCAAGATTGTAAGGGAGTTCTTCCCACTTTATAACAGCCGGGGAATAGCATATATTGCAAAGGGAAATCTCGATAAGGGTTTGGCTGATTTTAATAAAGCGGTGGAAATTGAGCCCGATTATGAGACTCCTTACGAGAACCGTGGCATGGCGTTTGCAATAAAGGGAGATTATAAAAAAGCGATAAAGGATCTTGATAAATCCCTGGAAATCAATCCTCAATTTGCCCGTGGTTATACAACAAAGGGTATTATTTATATTCTGAAGAGAGATTATGAAAAAGGAATTGAAAACCTGAATAAAGCGCTGGAATTGAATCCGACTGATGCAGATACTTATTATGCAAGGGGATATGCATATTTGAAAACAGGAAAGAAAGAGAAGGCAAAAATAGACTTTAAAAAGGGGCGCAAGTCCGATACTAACGGGGAAAGCTTGAGATTTATCAAGGTATTGGCCAAGAATTATCCTGATACGGATATAGGTAAGATGGCCGGGGTCCAGGCAAAACAGATTATAAATGTTGAAAAAACTGCTCGTTTGAATAAGTGATATAGTTTCTAACGAAGGACGGATCTGTTTTTTGCCACAGAAGTCACAGAGCTTTCATTCCGGTTATCCTCTGCGGTTTCCGCGATCTCTGCGGTAAAAAACCACATACCCGATATTTCGTTTCCCAAATGGCGAGCTTATTTTTTCGTAATTGAATAAGAGTTCCCCGACTTCCTGATAACTACCTTATCACCACTTTGAAATGTACCCTGGCAAAGCTTCTTGTTATCCTTTGATTTCACGATTATTGTTGTTTCGCCGCTTCCACCGCATTGGGATGTCGTGCTGGAGTTTATGGAAGTGTGGGTTGTGCTGTTGCTGGATCTCACTTCCAGCTTGAGATATTCACCCGTTTTGTTGGTAACCGTTACCGATGCGAACGCCGGGAGAGAGACAATAAAGACCGCCAGGCAGACAACAGCAGCTATCAAGGCAAATTTTTTCATCGAAAATACCTCCCTGTTTATTTTATTGTCGAAGTATTATCATAGTTATCATGGAACTTCCCGTTCCTTTTTGTTATCGTTGTCCTGTCATCAAGATATCAATTACTGTCATTAAAAAGATTGTAATTGACTATTCACCACAAAGAATTTAAAAAATCTTTGCGTTCTTTGCTTCTTTGCGGTTAATTTTTATCATCAAAATCTTTCCAACATAATATAGCGAAGAGCCTTTCTTATTTAATAACGCCCCAGACAGGATTACCGGCATGTTTTCTTAATCTTTCGTTTTTTCCCTCTCCTGCTATCCATATATCGGAACGCTTGATTTGTGAGAATTTTATTTTCACTTTCTCATAAACAAAATATTTTCCGTCGGGAGACCATTGGAGATTCATATTCTTTTTGAAAATAACTCTTTTACCCATGTCGTTTGTCAGCTTTTTGGCCTCACCTGTGCTCCCCTCAAATAGGTATAACTCTCCATTCCCCATGTCATCGCCGAATTTCTTGGGGCAGAAAAATACTATCTTGGATAGATCTTTGTTGTATGTAACAAGATATGCGTTTTTCTTGTTCTCGATGATCTGTTTTTGCTCGCCGCTCTGGGGGTCGAAAAGAAAAATTCCCTGATCTTTCTCCGACTGATCCAGATTGTAATAAAGAAGGCCGTTTTTATTGTAAGCGACTACGAAGATATTCTTGAATGGCAGTTTAATCTTCTGTCTCCTACGTTTTACTATATCAAAGGCATATATCACATCGAACATGGAATAAAGCACTGTCGGGTTCTTGGAATCCCAACCAATAATGTTTTTCCTGATTCCCTGAAATACAAACTGCTTTTTCTTATTGCCCACCCGGGCGGCATATATTTTACTTTTGTCCTTACTCTCACCGGGCTTGCAGGTTGTCCATGCCCAGTATTTACCGGCTCTTGAAAGAAAGGGATTCTCATACAGGGTCTTGAGACTCTCTATCTTGTTATTCTCCGGGGTCATCCTGAAATATTCATAACATCCGTCTTTCCTGAGCTTTCGAAAAATAAAGCTATTGAGATCGGAAATCCAACTGTAAAGATCAACCTTATCTTCCTTTTCGCCCTCATAAACAAGCTTTTCTTCCATGCTATTCATATCAATCATATAAATCTTGTTATTTAATGGATAGAATACTTTCTCTCCTGTGGATGAAAAAAGCGCGTTCGATGAAGCTCCTTTCTCGGAAATGACTTTCTCCCCGGCATGATCAGGTTGAATCATCCACAACTTGCCTTTTTTCTCGAATAAAATGTTCCCCGGTGCATCAACAGCAAGGGATTTTCCAATTACAAGAAAAACAAATGTGAAAATTGACAGGCATAATATGAAATATAATCTTTTTTTCCTGAACATTCTATTCCTCCCAAGAAATATGTTTAATCCTTCTCTGAAAGTTCCTTCAAGTATGATTTTACCGAAAAATAATAAATTCCCCGCCATAGCCGCGCACCTGAGATACTTTGAACTCAGATGACATGTGGGAACTCCTCTATCCCGGAGTAAATCAGGATTCCCCCATTCCAGGAATTTTAATTTAAACGGATTAAATTAAAATCCCCGGGGAGGCTTTCAACACATTACCCGGAGTAATGTTCCCTTTTTTTGGGGTTAGCTCAAAATTTCTTACATGGCTTCTCACGAACCTGGCAGGGAATATTCACATTTACTATAATATCATAAAATCAGTCGTTTTGCAAGATACATGATTTGGTATAGGATAATCCTATATTCTTTAATAATAATAAATGGACGTGTAAAATATGTCAATGATTGAATTTTCTGAAGTAAGCTTCTCGTATCCAAATGAAACAAAAGCACTCCAGGATATTAACCTGTTTATAGACAAAGGTGAATTTGTTTTTATTACAGGAAGCACAGGATCCGGAAAATCAACTCTTTTAAAGCTTTTATACAGGGAGAATCTTCCCCAAAAAGGCGAGATCTATATCAACAATCACGATATCACGGAGATTCCCCGTTATAAGATTCCATTCTTAAGAAGAAAGTTGGGTGTTATTTTCCAGGACTTCAAGCTCCTTGATTATAAATCGGTTGGAGAGAATGTATCTTTTGCCCTTGAAGTAACAGGACATCCTCTGGATAAGATTCCCGAGAGAGTGGACATGGTCCTTGAAGTTGTTGGAATGAAAGACAAAAAGGATCGATTGCCCGAGGAAATATCCGGTGGTGAAAAACAACTGACATCCATAGCCAGGGCGATCATTCACAATCCGCAGATTCTGATTGCCGACGAGCCTACAGGGAACCTTGACCCCACAACTGCGGAGAATATCATCGGAGCATTGGATTATATCAACTCCAGGGGTACTACAGTTATTGTGGCAACTCACAACGAGACACTTGTCAAGAAATTTATGAAAAGAGTGATCGCTCTGGAAGAGGGAAAGATCGTCTCTGACAAGGGACAGGCGCATAAGATACCGGAGCTTGTGGATTAAAGAGAAGAAGAAAAAACCCCCTCAAGAGAGGGGGCTTATTTATATCAGTTAATTTAAGTCTTATAACAATTAGATACGGAATTGGTTTCCACCCATAGCATTCATTCCGCCCATCGGATTCATTCCACCCATGGCGTTCATTCCACCCATCTGGTTTCCACCCATCTGGTTTCCACCCATCTGGTTCATTCCTGCGCCTGCCATCTGTAATGTGGATTGTACCATTTGCTCGGTTTGTGGTTTGAGCTTGGCTTTTTGCTGTTTGGCCATCATATAATCCTGCTGGAGCTTTCCAACGGGGCCGCCACCCATCATGCCGCCACCCATCTGGTTCATTCCGCCCATGGCACCCATTCCGCCCATCTGGTTCATTCCGCCCATCATGCCGCCCATCTGGTTCATTCCGCCCATCATGCCACCCATGGCGCCCATTCCGCCCATCATTCCACCCATCGGATTCATTGCATTTCCCTGCATGGCATTCATTCCAGTTACTCCTGCACCGCCGCCACCCATTTTCATTGCGTTATGGACGGCCATACAATCCTGCGTAAGTATTTGATCCCAGTTGTTGTTTTGTTGTGGCATTTGTGCCTGCTGTGCCGGTTGTGCCGGTGCGGCTTCCTTGGGTCCCTCTTCTTTTTTCTCTTCGCCGGCACCTCCACAGCATCCGCCGCTTTCTTTGGCTCCTTCTGACGCCGCCGCTTCCTCGGCCTTCTTGGCCTCAAGCGCATCAAGCTTATCCTTGAGCTCCTCAATCTCACCTTTCAGATCGTCAATGGGATCTTTCTTTTCTTCTTCTTTGCCCTTTTCCGTTTCTTTGCCCTTTTCCGTTTCTTTGCCTTTTTCCGTTTCTTTGCCCTTTTCCGTTTCCTTGCCCTTCTCCGTTTCTTTGCCCTTTTCCGTTTCCTTGCCTTTTTTAGCTTCTTTAGCTTCTTTCGAAATATTCACCTTGTCCTTGGTGTCGGTTTTTGCATCTTTGGTCTTCGCCGTCTTGGTAGTAGCCTTAGAAGTCTTCGGCTTCTTTGCGGAAGAACTCTTCCTTGAAGCGGAAGACCTCTTTGCACTGCTTGATTTCTTCGAACCGCTTACTTTTCCAACTTTTTTTGCCATAATATTTGACACTCCTTTTTGAGATTTATTATAAAATTCTTACTTGAGAAAATCCTGCTTTGGGACCCCCCTTTTCAATGGAGAGACAACCTGCTCTCCTTCTTGTCATAATTATATCATGGCTTCTTTCATATCAACAATAGTAGAAATGTAAACAGTTGTAAAAGAATGTTAACTAAATGTTAATTAATTGTTAAATTTCGTTTACATTTACTATGTGTAACTATTCACCGCAGGGATTATTAAAAAATGGATAATCCCAATAAAATCCCTGCGCTCTATTGGTAATGCAAGACAAAAAACACCCTAAACTTGTTTCAGGGTGCTCTATGTGGTAAAAAACCATAGGGGTTGAACAGTAACTATTATGGATTAAACAGCAATCCCTTTTTAAATTTACGCTTGATCAACTCCTTGTGAATAATATCAAGGACGATCTTATGAAGCTCCTGCACTCCCAGGTTACCGTCAAGAATTCTTACACGGATTGGCTCTTCCCTGGATACATAATGGTAGCCTTCTCTAACCCGTTCGAAAAACTCCAGATTTTCTTTCTCTATTCTATCTGCCGGTATTTCCAATTCTTGCAATCGGTTTGAAACTCTTGAGAGACCTTTTGCCGGTTCAACGTCAACAAAAAAGGTTATGTCCGGGCGGACATTCCAGGACGCGGTCGAATTTGTCTCATAAACAAGATTGAGAGGCAATCCACGGCCAAAGCTTTGATATGCAATAGACGCGTCGGAATAACGGTCGCATATTACAATCTTCCCTTCTTCAAGAGAAGGTCTTATTATGCATTCCACATGTTGCGCTCTGGATGCGGAGAAAAGGAAAAGCTCCGCCAGTGGAGTCATATCATTATACTGGGTGTTAGTCAGAATATTTTTTATCATATTACCCAAGGGTGTTCCTCCGGGCTCTGATGTGAGAAGGCAGGGGAAACCTTCAGCGGTTAATGCTTCGCAAAGAATTCTCGATTGAGTTGTCTTTCCTGCTCCCTCTATTCCTTCAAATGTAATAAAAACTCCATCCATGAGGAACCTCCTGATTTCTTGATTAAATTTGTGCTCATTAAATTAGCCATGAATTGAGATTTTACCTTCAATTCATCAGATCAAATTTGTTTGTTGTATTCAAGGTTAATTATCCTGGAATATCATCAATCTCCTGTCAGGTTCCTTCCCCAGACTGCATGACTGAAGGTTGCACCTACTGATAAGTTTGTGTTGAAGCCTTCTAATATATGAATTTTGAGGAGATAACTCCACCGAATCCGATGTGCTTAGAACCTTCATCGCGCCATCTTCCGCTTCTTTCATAGCCATTTTTTCGCCATCTTTTTCAGATACCTGGAAAAACTCGCGCAGGAAATTCTGAATCTGGGTTACAGTATTACTTCTCACGGTATATATGGGTGTGGTTGTTCCGGCCATCTCCCGGAGTTTTTTCGTACCCTTATGATTCTGACTTTTCAGGGTAAGAATAGCATCCGCATCCTCCCACTTGCGTACAACCTGCGCCTTGACATCCATTGCCAAGATTGCCTTCTCCATACGTTTCCTGCTGACAGCATACGGGAAGATATTTACAATTCTGCCTCTTCCCGGTATAGGCCTTCTTTTTGAAGACGGTAAAAAAGAATTTCCCTTACTTTCTTTCTTTTTATTTTTAGTTTGCTCCTCATATAGACTTGGCTCTTGAACCACCTTATACCCACATTCATCATCACGAACTCTTATCTCCGGTCTTGGTGGACATACTCTGAGCATCATATCAACAACATCCGCGACATCCCTGTGCAGAGCAAGCTTGTCTTTTTCCTGGATTTCTATCAGGATATCAAATGTGGGAGGAGCTTTTCTCTCGAGCACTGTCTTCTTGGTTTTGCGCCTTCTCGCCTCCTCGTCGCTGAGTGTCACCGCCTGGATTCCACCAACGAGGTCTGAGAGCGTCGGATTCATCAGGAGATTCTCAAGGGCATTTCCATGCGCCGTCGCTATCAACTGTACTCCTCTCTCTGCTATCGTCCTCGCCGCGTAGGTCTCTTTTTCCGTTCCGATTTCATCTACAACGATAACCTCAGGCATGTGATTCTCCACAGCTTCAATCATCACCTCATGCTGAAGTTCAGGTGTTGGAACCTGCATTCTCCTTGCAAGACCGATTCCCGGGTGGGGTATATCGCCATCTCCCGCTATTTCATTGGAAGTGTCAACTATTACTACTCTCTTTTCAAAATCGTCCGCAAGCACCCTGGCCATTTCACGAAGCATTGTGGTTTTCCCAACGCCGGGACGCCCCAACATGAGTATCGACTCACCTCCGTCAAGAAGATCGCTTATAAGGGCAATCGTGCCATAAACAGCCCTTCCCACCCGCAGGGTAAGTCCTATAACATCGTTTGTACGATTTCGTATGGCGGAAATCCGGTGAAGGGTTCTCTCAATACCTGCCCTGTTGTCTTTGCCGAATTTTCCAACCCTTTTAACCACATGATTTATTTCTTCTCTTGTTAAAAAATCTTCTTTCAAATATGAAAAATGATCCGGAAACCTCGCCTCGGGCTTTCTACCAAGATCCATTACTATTTCAATAAGGTCATTTAACCTTTCCATTTTCCTCAAAGAATCCTGTAAGTCTTGAGGTAAAATCCGGAGTAACTCTTCCAGATTGTCCGTTATCTTTATTTCAGCCGGTGTCACCTGTTTATCGCATCCTTTTTACTTATATTTCACTTCCCGATCACTTACATTATCTTTATATCATGTTGTAATGTCAAGCATTGATCAGGAAAAAAGGAAATTCTTTTAAGAAAATAAGGAATTTTACCCATAAGGAAATAATAAAATGATAAAATTGAGAGTTTTACCCCTGAGGAAATTATGAAATAAGGAAAATGGAGGCCGGAAGCTGAAGGGCGGCGGAAAACCACTAATTCGATAGTCTCAGAACGCAAAATGGAAAGCTGAAGCCTGTCATTATTCCCCGACTTCATCTTTCTTCGTCAACTGCTTAATAAATTCCTCGCCCCTTTCCTCTTCCAGGATTTCGACCATTGATCCCTTTATCTCTTCTTGCGTATGGAGGTTAATAATCAACTTCGAAAACTCATCCGCGCCCTCTTTTAGTTTGTCTATCGCCTTTTCGAGTGTTGACTCATCTTTACCGTCAAAATCACGGGCGATCTTGAATCCCTCCTCGACCAATTCCTCACCCTTCTTTTTATTCTCTTGTGTCACTTTTTCAAACCTGTTAACCTCTTCCTTTAAGGTTGACAGATTTATCTCACCTTTATAATATCTTTTGCCAAGATTTCCAATTACATTGGGCGCGTCTTCAAATGGGTTCATGGTCGCGGAGTAGTCATATTTCAACATCTCCATTATCTGGATGTATTCAAGCTCCGCTCGTTGGGTAAGGGTTCTGCCAAAACGGATGTGGGACGGATCGGCGTCAACAGCGAAAAACCTTATCTCCTCAAGTCCTTTCATGAACATGAAATGTACATTCTCAAGAAGGGACAAAACCTGCTCCCTGTAGTCGTCAAGATCGGTCTGGATTTCTTCAACCCCCTGGTATATTGACTCAAATACGGAATCTGTATTTGATATCGCAGTTGCAATTCGCTGTTCGAATTCATCCGTTGTTATCTCCCCGGTCAATGCCTGATCAGTGAATTGAAAAAGTCCACCGACAATATCTCCCGGCCTTGGAATAAAAAAAGGCTCTTCTTCCTGGCTCTCCTGTTTTACCTCTTCTTTTCCCTCTTCTTCGGCTTTTTCCCTGAAAGATTGTTTCAGGTCAGGCACCTTTGCATTGCAGTGACTGCAATACCTTGCGTTATAAGGAATGGAATTTTTACAGTATATACATACCCATTGTTGTTCCATCTCAACATTCTCCTCTTTTTATGTTATATTATAATCATACATTTGTATAATTCTTCGTCTAAATCTTGTCAAATCCTGCACTTCTGATTCTATTCAGACCACCACAGGGTGCTGAAATAAGCTTTGTAGCCAAGACAATCGAGGCTGGAAGCCTCTCCTACAATTGAAATCGGGTCTGGAAGGCTCTCCTGCAGAGGACAGGAAACCTTTCTTAAACGCAGGAGAGACAGAGGGCGCAGAGAACTGAAGCTAAATGAGCCAAAGACCTTCAAAATTCAATTGCATCTTCATTATAATACTTCTGTTTCTCTTCATTTTAAACACCTCAAACACCCGGGCATTTCCACAGGAATTACAGAAAAAAAACTTTCAACAATCCCCGTTTCCCATAAAAAAACAAGACGAGAAGAAACAAAAAAAAACGAAGACAGTTATTGTACCCCATGTTGAATACCGAAGTCAGAATGAAAAAGGCAGAAGTGAGTGGTGCGTTATCTATTCAACATATATGCTCCTTACGAGGTATGGAATTCATGCCAAACCGGAGGACATTGCAAAGAAAATGGGGATGGGCGAAAGAAACCACCCTTATTTATCGTGGAAATCACTTTTTTCAGAAGAAGGCTCCGTTGAGCGATACCTGCAAAGAGAGCATAATCTCCTGACAAGGAAAAAGATATTTGTAACTCTGAGGAAGTACAACAAGAGGTGGATAAAGAAGAATCTGAAAAAGGGAAATCCCGTATTATTTCTATATGGCAGGATTAATGGCCATGCAGTTCTTCTCGTGGGATACGATGATAAGTATGTCTATATGAATGATCCCAGTGGAGCTTTTTTCAGTGAAGCGACAAGAAGATTGAAGAGGAATGTGTATCCGGAAGTATGGTGTAAGGAGAAGCGAAAATCACGATATGAACATGCAGGCGTTTTATGGAGCGATCTCGAAAAGTTCCTGAAAAGGAGGAACCTGTGGGGATATATGGTTACCGTCGTTGGAAAAAGAGAGGCCGAAAAGAATAAGGTCAAGAAATAAATATTCAAAAAGGAAACTAAATTGTCAGAAAAACATAATATAAGTAATCACTCAAAATACATCAGGCGATTATTAACTATTTCTTTAATTATATCCGGATATTTGCTGATTTCTTTGTTCTCCTCATCAACAATATATGGAATCGATAATTCATCTGATTATTGCCTGGGAAAACTGAAAATAGGACAAAATGGCGATATTCTTGAGGATTTCGGCATGCCGATTCCCATAGAAGAAGGCGGATATCATACACTATATAATAAGAAAGAAAATGTCTGCCTGAGGGTATCTCTCGATTTCACAAAAGAGAAAAAGCGGCATATTAAATCAATCAGACTTTCACATAAAGATATCTTTGTTGACAAAGTCCGATTAAATGATCAACTTCTGCTAACCGGTGTGTCGTTGATAAAAATGAAAACAGGTAAGGGAATCGGACTGGGGACGACCGAAAAAGAGGTCATAAAAAAATATGGAAATCCAGATTATCGAAAGAGTTATGGAAAGATCAGAGAATTGATCTATATGAAAAACTCAGGCGAGGAAGGAATTTACATGAGCTTTGTTATAAAAGAGGGCAGGGTTGTTGGAATAAGTATGGGTACAAATTAAAAATATGACAGAAACAATGGAAAGAGAAATTCAAAAAATTAGGCTCCTCAATCTTCTCAGGATCTTTTTAGATGATCCCAAGGCCGATTTCAGGCCCGGGCAGAGAAAAATCATTGAGTTACTATTGAATAAGCGGGAAAAGATTTTGCTTATCCAGAGAACGGGATGGGGGAAAAGTATAGTATATTTCCTCACCACGAAAATACTACGGGATCAAAATAGCGGGCCAACCCTGTTAATTTCTCCGCTGTTGGCATTGATGAGAAACCAGATTCTTGCAACAAAGAATATCGGGTTGAGAGCCGACACCATAAATTCCAGTAATACAAATCAGTGGCGGCAAGTTAAAGAGAATGTCCTGGCGAATAAAGTTGACATTCTTCTTATATCCCCTGAAAGACTGGCGAATTCCGATTTCAGAAAGGAAATACTCTTGCCCATATCAAACCGCGTGGGTCTTTTTGTAGTTGATGAAGCACATTGTATTTCCGACTGGGGGCACGATTTCAGACCCGATTACCGCAGAATCGTCCGCATCCTCCAGGCTATGCCTCCAAATGTCCCCATACTTGCCACAACTGCAACCGCCAATAAAAGGGTGATCAAGGATATATGGACACAATTGGGTAAGAATTTACATGTTTTTCGAGGACACCTCATGAGGGAGGGGCTGTGTCTCCAGAACATCAAGATCTCGGATAAAGCCTGTCGAATGGCTTGGCTTGTTAAACACCTGTCGGATATTGAGGGAAGCGGAATAATATATGTGCTTACCGTCAAAGACGCCTGCCGTGTCGCCGATTGGCTTAAAATGCATGATATCGATGCTCATGCATATTACGGAGCCCTCAATTCAGATGAAAGAGAACGACTGGAGTCGGCATTATTGAACAACCGGGTGAAAGCTCTCGTGGCTACAAGCGCGCTGGGTATGGGTTTTGATAAGCCTGACATAAGCTTTGTGATACATTTTCAAAGACCGGGTTCCGTGGTTCATTATTATCAGCAAGTCGGCAGGGCGGGCAGGGCGATAAAAAAATCATACGGCATATTGTTGGAGGGCGAGGAGGATCAGGATATTACCGACTATTTTATAAAAAGCGCATTTCCTCCGAGGGCGCATATAAAAGAAGCTCTGGACGCCCTGGAGCATGCCGAGGACGGATTGAGCATAACTGAAATGGAGAGGGAAGTAAACTGTTCAAGGACACAGATCAGAAAAGTCATGAAAATTCTTGAGACGGAGACACCTTCACCAGTCAGCAAAATAGAAAAAAAATACTATGCAAACCCTGTAGAATATGAGCCGGACAGAAAAAAGATTGATGCCCTCATCAGGATTCGAAAAGAAGAACAGGCAAAAATGGCTGAATATATGGAATCGAAGCAATGCCTTATGGAATTCCTGGCGAGAGAGTTGGATGATCCCCATGCAAAAAAATGTGGACAATGTGCTTTTTGCAGGGGAAAACCGTTGATTCCTGAAACATATGACAACGGGCTTGTGAAGGACGCCTTAACATTCCTCAAACGGATCGATTTCATATTAAATCCCCGGAAAAGTTGGCCCCGCGATGCGCTGGCGGAAATGGGATGGACCGGGATAATTGACCATCCATTACGTCTCAAGCCGGGGAGGGCGCTTTGTATGTGGGGTGACGCAGGATGGGGTGAATCAGTAAGGAGGGGAAAGCAGGTGGATGGTCGTTATTCCGACTCACTTGTTGATGCCGCTGTGGAGATGGTCCTGAAACGATGGCATCCGATACCTTTTCCCGGGTGGGTTACATGCGTGCCGTCCTTGAGACATCCCGTGCTGGTTCCCGATTTCGCCCGGAGACTTGCCCGCCGACTGGGCTTAAAATTTGTACCCTGTATAGAAAAAGTTTGCCACACAACTCCCCAGAAATTGATGCAGAACAGCTATCAACAGGCGAAAAATCTCTTGTCCGCATTCCGGGTGAAAAGTTGGAATGGAATGGATGGGACTGTGCTTCTGTTTGATGATATGGTTGATTCCCGGTGGACACTGACAATAATCGGCGCAATGTTGAGGGAGTCCGGAAGCGGCCCTGTATTTCCATTGGCATTGTCAACTACTTATTCAAAATAATTGAAGTGGTGAAACCGTCAAAACGCCTTAAATCCAGCGGATCGGGAGACCCGCCGCTACCCAAAATTATAAACAAATTAAATCAGTGAGGTTTGCATGAACGATCATATACTGAATCCCGATACCCAGGTGACACTGCTGTTATGCGGGCGTTTCGGGCAATTGACGGATATCGGGTCCGTGCCGCTTGCCAATTCGGAATATAACAAGCTTGTTCTCTGGATGAAGTCGAAGGATTTGAGACCTTCGGATCTCCTGAAACCCGAAAACAACAAGAAACTTGGCACTTTCTATCAAAAAAAAATATCCGTGGAGAGAATCAGGGGCCTATTGAATAGAAGCATGGCAATGGCGTTTGCGGTGGAGGAATGGGCGAACAGGGGGATATGGGTCATTAGCCGCTCTGACACGGATTATCCCGCAAGGTTGAAAAGCAATTTGAAGGGAGCCGCCCCGTCGATTCTTTACGGCGTGGGGAACCGGGATCTATTGAACATGGGAGGCCTGGCAATTCTGGGATCAAGAAATGTTGATGAGGACGGTCTTAACTTCACAAGACAGGCGGCAAGGGTATGCGCCTGTAATGATTTGCCCGTGGTATCCGGCGGGGCGAGAGGTGTTGACAGGGAAGCTATGTTTGCCGCCCTGGATGAAGGGGGAAATGTGGTCGGTGTTCTTCCCGACGGGTTGGCAAAAGCGGCGGTCTCGAAGAAATACCGGAAAGCATTAAAATCGGGAAACCTGGCATTATTCTCCGCCACGAATCCCGAAGCGGGTTTCAGCGTGGGTAATGCAATGGGGCGAAATACATACATCTACGCAATGAGCGATTACTGCCTTGTTATAAGCTCGGCCTCAGGAAAGGGAGGAACATGGTCAGGCGCGGTCCATAATCTGAAGAAGAATTATATCCCGTTGTTTGTCCGGCATGATGATTCAGTCCCCCGTGGGAACCTGGATTTGATTGAAATGGGCGGAATACCGTTGACCCGCGATGCCTTCATCCCGGAGAGCAAATTTCGAGATTGGCTTGAAGAACAGAAAAACTTATTTATTAAGTCCAAAAGTGGAAATGAGAAGAAATCCGAGCAGTTGACATTGTTTGATATGGGTGATTGAAAAAAACTACTGTTAATTGGGGACAGACACCATTATTAATGTTTCTTAAAGACCATCCGTTCCGTTTCGGGAAAGGAGCAGAAAGATAATGAATAGATATTTCCATAGCCGTCCGTGTGAAATTGAATTAATTCACCGCCAAGAGGGTTTTGCACTTTAAAAGGCTCTTCCTGATTTGCCCTGAAAATATCATAATAGCAATGTTTTAATACAAATCGATAACCATAATAGGTTCCCTTGAGGCTGCCATTTTTTACTTTAATATCGATACGGCCATAGACAGGATTGACAAACCGCCCGCAAAAATCCGACATTATATGCGAGGGTTTTGATTTTCCTGCGTTTTTATTTATTTTTTTCTTATTGGAAAGCTCCTTATTCTTTAAAGCTTTATAATGCTCCGACATTATAACTTTGAAACGACTGTTCCAATCTATCGGCTCGAGACCGAGCAACCGGTCGTAAATTACCCAGGGGATAAATGTTCTCATTTCACTTTCCCCGTTTGAGAGAAATACAATTCCAATCCCTTCCCGGGGTAAAAAGCCCACCGATGCCCTGAACCCGCGAATCGTACCTCCATGCCAGATCATCCTATGTCCACGGTAGTTATTAACTCCCCATCCCATGCAATAAGAGACGTCTTCCAGTTCGGGCAATTTATCCCGCATGGGAATATAATGCGGAGCCACCACTTGGGCGGAGTGAGTCTCATTTAACGATGTATCGGAAATCAATTGTTTGTCCCCAATCTTACCGTTTTTCATGTGAAGTATGAGCCATTTTGCCATATCCTGAACATTTGAATTAATTGATCCTGCAGGTCCCAGGGCTTCTATCGATGCAAACTCGACTTCGGTAATCTCCTCATTATTCACTACATATGGCAGAGAATAGTTCGGATTTTTCTTTATTTCATCGGGAGAAAAACTGCTGTTGCTCATCTCCAGAGGTTTGAAAATCCGTTCCCTCACCAACTCTTCCCAACTTTTCCCGCACAACCTCTCCTCAAGATAGCCCGTTGTCATGAAGGGCATATTACAATATTCGAAGCTTTCCCTGAAAGATCGGTCAGGCTTGAGATAACGCATTCTCTCATATATATCTTTTCTGCTGAATTCCTCTACAAAATTCATAAGCTCCCCGGCTCCCGTGGGCAGACCTGTTCTATGGCACAACATGTCCCGCACCGTCATCAACCTGGTAGCCGACGGATCATACAGCCTGAAATCCGGTAGATATGATATCACAGGCTTATCCCAATCCAGGATTCCCTCATCAACCAGGAGTCCTGCAATAAACGAGGTAAAAGCTTTAGAGCAGGAGCCAATGGGAAAGACCGTTTCAGTTGTAACCGGAAGCTTGTTTTTTGCGTCCCGGTATCCAAAGCCTTTGGTATATATTATCCTGCCGTCTTTAATAACTGCCATCGCCACGCCGGGGACTTTCCATTCCTTCATCGATCGGGTAACAATCTCTTCAATCTCATTTATCCGCTTCTCACTCAAAGCCTTTTCGGCAGATGCTCCGGGAATTTTAATAATAAAAGAGAGAATTAAGAATAATAAAAGAACTCTAAATAAACGTTTCACTATATTTACCTCCACATTACCCATGCCTTGCAAAATAATCTTTCACAAGATACATTGCATGGTTGTTGGCCTCTTTTTCCTCTTCATAATCAAAGAATCCCTGGGATTCTATTACAACGGTTTCCTTTTTACCTTGTTTTTCTATGAAAACCTTCGCTTTAGGTATCCATTTTTCATCATCAGTCCGGTATGAGCAGAGCTCGTAATCTTGTTTCTTCATTTTTTTACCTCAAGTCGGTCTTTATGTATATTCCAATGAATTTTTCCTGACATAATCTATATCCTCAAAAATCACCGGTAGCAATTGCTTCCAGTATAATTAAGTTTTTTCATGGAAGTTCATTATCCTTGTATATCATTAAGTGATTTTTCACCGCAAAATTCGCTAAGCTCGCAGAGGATGAGTAACGAAAAATGGCTATATCTCTGTGTTCTCTGTGCCCTCTGTGGTAAAATAACAGCCATCAATAAACGAGTTTCTGAGGTTTTTCGATATTCTCACCTCCGACATCCGTCATCCGAAATACGCCATCTGTTTTCATTATAGGGAAGACGCTGAAGCGTCTAAAAGTTTGTGTTAGAGACACGGGGAGTGGGATTCCTTTTATCCCCCGGATAAATCCGGGGGTTATTCTCATGGTTGGTTTAAGAACCTCCGACCTCCGACCTCCGGCCTCTAACCTCCGACCTCTGTCATCAGATACTCCTGTGAAATTATATTGCCGCGGTTTAAAATTGCATTTGGATCAAGGCTCAGTTTCGTCCGGGCAATTGATTCGAGTCCTTCCCTGCCGTACATCATATAAATGTATGGAAATTCTTCGCCGTTTTCCATAATAGTTTTCTTTCCCACTCCATGCTCCGCGGATATTGTGCCACCCATCCCGATTCCTTTTCTGGCAACATCCATATAGACGGCCTTTATATCGGGAACTTCATCACAATTGCGGGGGAGGAAATTCATATGCAGGTTGTTGTTGCCGATATGCCCGAATATCAAATAATCAAATCCATGCTGCCTTGCGCTTGTATGATAAATAGACATTATCTCTTCAAGTTTATCGTCGGGGACAGCTAAATCCATGCCCATTTTCCCTACTCCCCTACCCCGGACAAGCTCGTGCACCGATTCTGGGAGCAAATGTCGAAACACTCTCAATCTCTCCCTTGTCTTGTCGTCCATTGCCGACCAGTCATCGAGACTGTCGAATTTTTCCATCAATTCCATCCAGGACATGAGAACCTCATCGGGGTCCTCCGGGAGAAACTGCTCGAAGAAAACCGCTCCTCCAGCTTCTATGGGAATATCCGGATTTGCTTTTCTCATGAAATTCAACGAGTTCCTGTCAAAATAATCGAGTGTCAGAGCGTCCAAAATCTCGCCTTCATCTCTTGATAACGCCCTCGCCTCTTTTACGAATTTAATTGCTTTCTCACCCGACGGGAAGAAGGCGATGCACCCAAAAATCCCGCCGTCCCACTTTATGACTTCTATTTCAGCTTCTGTGACAATTCCCAGGGTCCCCTCTGCCCCAATAAACAGATCTATCAGATCCATTCCAGGCTTCGAGTAGTATCCCGAGGCATTTTTCACATTGGGCATCTTATATCCGGGTATGGGAATGTCAGCTTTTCTCCCGTCGGAATACTCAATATGAAACAATCCCTCTTTATCGGCAAAAACTTCCCCCCTGTTGATTTCTAACAGTTCTCCTGTGGGCAAAATAATCCTGAGTCTTTTCACCCATTCCCTGATCGCTCCATTTCTGAATGTTCTGCCGCCCGATGTGTTTACGGCAATGTTTCCACCGACGGACGCGGACAACTCCGTGGGATTGGGTGGATAAAAAAGATTTTTCTCCGACAAAACGGCATATAAATCAGAGAGGAGAATTCCCGGAGGAGTTATAATAATTCTCTTTTCACCATCCACACACAAGCTTATTTCCCCGGTCAGGGATTTTCGCCTTACAAGGAATTTATCAGACAATGGAACCTCTCTGATGTTATCCATATTCTCCATTGAAATAACTGCACCGCCGAGGGGAACCCGGGATCCTGTAAGACCCGTGCCACCTCCCGATGTTGTTAACGGCGTGCCTGTCTCATTCGCCCACCTGACAACCGCCGAGACCTCAGCTTCATTTTTGGGAAAAAAGACCTTTTGCGCGGTTCCCTTTATCATCCCGGCTTCATCCGTGAGATATTTATCTATTATATCAGGCGAATCGGATGACCTCACTTCCTCTATCGACGGGGATTTAATTGAACAAGCTGAAAATTTGGATTTCTGTGTCATTTTTATTCTCAACTCCCCTATTTTTTCTTTCTATTTTGTCCAAGTAAATGATGATACTCCTCAAAAATCCGGCAGTCTTCATCAATCTCCCCCTTTGTAACCATACCCACGGTCAGAGCGTCAACCATTGGAAGAGAGAAAGGGAAAGCTTCCCGGGGACTCAAGTCGCCACATGATAATACCTTCATTCCGATAACTGTTTTATCCGTCTGCTTTATAGCTTTTAAAGTCTCTTCGAGGGAAGGATAAACATGCGCCCCGGTCTTGTTGAAGGGGACAAGGTATGCGGATATGTCAAATCCCTGCTCATCTACCCATGGAATTGTGATTCCTCCGTTATGAGTGGAAAGAGCGGGTATCACGTTATTCTTCCTGCATGACTCAGAGAATCTCTTTATTGTATCTTTATTGAGCTTATCTGTCTCATCTCCATGAAGAGAAACCACGACAGTGTCCAACTTTTTCATGAGATTCCATTGCATATCCATATCCCCCGGCATAATTGTAAAAATCAAGGGAAATGAATACCCCAATCTTTTATATGATTCCTTCGCCGCCCATATCATCGGTGGGAAAGGAATAAGATGCGCACAGTTATACCCTTTCTTAGAAAAATGGACAAGCAATTCAGTAATATTTTTCGGTTGCTCAAAGAATTTTTTAAAATAGACTGGGGCTTTTTCTTTGAATTGTAAAGACCCGCAAAAAGGTGAAGATCCTATAATAAGCGATGATAATTCTTTTCCCTCGATAAAAAAAGTCCTCATTTTACAATCCTCCAAACTTAATTATCAAATATCAAATATCACATCTGTCTGCCACATATCACCCTTTTTCTCGATTTTCATCCGGTGAAAAGTGACAGCTTTTACCTCGTTTATTATTTCAAATAGATTGGAATCATAATTAACACCTGGAATAGATGTTGTGAACATCCGATCGTGAATCTTGCTGTTATTGAATCTCAGGGGGATAAAATTTTCACCTTCAAACAGGTATAGAATCTCGGCAAGGAAGCTGTAGAGAAGACCCTCGCCATCTTCAGCTTCCACTTCGACGATTTCTTCTCTTGGATTGAAATAAGAACTTGCAGCGTCATTTAAATCGCAGGCTTTCCCGTAATCCGCCCCCAGGATGATGGACATCATTCCAATGGCACAATTTTCAAAGAGCTTCTCTCTTGTCCTGCCGAAGGCTCTTATTCCAATATCCGCCGTATGTTCGATTATTTCAAATTGTTTATGGGGCATAGTTTAGTTAGATTCAAAATATCTATTCACCGCAAAGACCACAAAGAATTCAAAAAATGCCTTTGCGTTCTTTGCTTCTTTGCGGTTTATTTTAAATTCCTCATTATAGAATGACAAGCATTTTATGGGGCTGAATAGTTACAATTCAAACAAAAAAGCCTATCACTTCTTATCAAAGAACGAGTCGGGGATATCCTTGTTTAAGGTATATTTCCCATAAGTTGCATTTGCTTTTGCAGACAACTTCTCTTTGGGGAAATCAAATGAGGCATTCATCTTGTCATACAGGATAAATTTTCCATTTTTCCGGTAAGTTACATTAAGAGTGATATTTCCACCGCTTTTATATTCATAAATATGTTTTGGAAATGTGTAATTCTTTTTATCAATCCAGAGTCTCTCCATCTTGACGTCGCCGGCTATCGTCTTTGGCGTTAATGTTACCAGATAATAATCCTTACCCATATATTTGACCGACTTAACCTTACTGTTGAATTCCTTCAGTTTTGGCAGGTTCCACCCAAATATCTTTGGATATTTATTGAGGAAGTATGAAGCACGATCCAGTTTTAATTTATGTTTATCAGGTTTCTTGAAATAGTATGTGCCGGTTAACCTCAATTTGGGATTCAGGAACTGGTATTTTGCCTGAACCTTGATTTTAAGGCGTACGGAATAATCTTTAAGTCCGGGGTTAACTTTTTGAAGTCTAGTCCATAATTGCTCCGCTGTGGGCATCTTTTCCGCGCTCGCCGGAATTGCGCTCAAAAGAATAAAAAGCAGCAAAAAAACAATATACATTGCAAACAGTTTGCGTGTTTTCGATTGCATATTCTCCATCTCACTTTCGGGGATAATTAAAAATCGTAATTTATTACAGGCTTATTTTTCCTTCCCATTCCATAGTACTCAAAGCCCATAGCTTCAAGTCTGAAGGGCTCAAAGAGGTTTCTGCCGTCAATTACCACGGGACGATTCATTATGCTCTTTACCCGGGGAAGGTCGAGATTGCGGAACTCAGGCCATTCCGTGGCGACAATCATAGCATCCACCCCGGTTACAGCGGAATATACATCATCACATAAATGTGCATCCACTCCAAGTTCTCTTGCAAAATCCAATGCCTTGGGATCATAGGCGCGAACGGATACATTTTCTTCCCTCAATTTATTAATAATATCCAATGCAGGGGAAGACCTGATATCGTCCGTATCTGGCTTGAAAGAGAGTCCCAGCACTGCCATTGTCTTGCCCTCAAGCTTGTCGTCGAATGCCATTTTCAATTTATCTATTGCCTTGTTTCGGGCAAATTCATTTATCTTCTCAACTTCTTTTAATAGCTTGAATTCATATCCAAGTTTCTTCGATATTGCGATAAACGCTTTCACATCTTTGGGGAAGCATGATCCTCCATAACCGATTCCGGGTTTTAAAAACTCCTTGCCTATCCTGTGGTCAAGACCTATTCCCATTGCAACTTTCCCTACATCTGCGCCGGATAACTCGCATATATGAGCTACCGCATTAATAAATGAAATTTTCATTGCAAGGAAGGCATTTGCACAATGTTTTATAAGCTCCGCCGACTCTATATCAGTCAGGAGAAGAGGAGCGTTTAAAGGCTCAAAAATCTTGACCAGGAGCCCGGCGGCTTTGTCACTGGTGACGCCGATTACAATCCGGTCCGGATTGAGAAAATCTTTTATGGCGGAGCCTTCCCTTAAAAACTCGGGGACGGAAGCCACGTCAAATTCAATACCAGGCGCTATATGCCTGGAGATGGTATCCGCCACCATCCTGCCGGTTCTTACAGGCACTGTTGATTTCTCGACAACTACTCTGTAAGATGTCATAGATTCTGCAATCTCACGGGAGACTGTTTGAACGGCTGAGAGATCCGCCGCACCGGTATCCTCTTTCGGGGGAGTTCCTACCGTAATAAATATTACATGGCCGTGGGCCACACCTTCCTTGATGCTATCCGTAAATGTCAATCTTCCCTCGTTAAAGTTAATTCCAACAAGTTCTTTCAGCCCCGGCTCGTAAAACGGTACTTCACCCTGTTTGAGCATTCTTATCTTTTCCTTGTTATTATCAACACAAACAACATGATGACCGAGGTCCCCAAGGCATGCCCCTGTAACAAGACCTACATATCCGCTTCCAATAATCGTTATCTTCAATATTCTACCTCCGTTTTTTTGAACCATTTTACAACTTTTCGAAGCCCCTCCTTCAGGGGTATTTCAGGTTTCCATTTTAGAAGATCCCCGGCTTTTGTAATATCAGGCTTTCTTCTCAAAGGGTCATTCTGTGGAAGTGGCTTGAAATCAAGTTGAAGGGATTTTCCAAATACTTCCTCCAATTCCTGCACAAGCTCAAGAATTGTGTATTCAATAGGATTTCCGATATTAACAGGGTTCGAATAATCGGAATGATAAAGTCTGAATATACCCTCAATCAGGTCATCGACATAGCAAAAGCTCCTTGTTTGCTTTCCATCTCCAAAGACAGTAATAGGTTTCTCCTGAATTGCCTGCCTAATAAATGTAGGAATGACTCTGCCATCGTCGGGACGCATTCGAGGTCCGTATGTATTAAATATCCTGACCACTCGAACATCAACATCGTAAAATCTCTTATAAGCATATATCATGGCTTCTGAGAATCTCTTGGATTCATCATAAACCGATCTTATACCTCTTGGATTGACATTTCCAAAATATTCCTCGTTCTGTGGATGAACAAGGGGATCGCCATAGACTTCTGATGTGGAAGCCATGAAGAACCTTATTCCTCTTTTTCTGGCAAATTCAAGACAGTTTCTTGTTCCGACTGAATTCACGTCCATAATTTCCAGCGGTATTTTATCAAAATCAATGGGACTTGCCGGGGATGCAAAATGTAGAATCCCATCAACTTTCTCTTCGACAGGGATGGATTCAATCACATTATGCTCCAGGAATTTGAAATTCGAAGACTCGATATGGGCCACGTTTTGCGAACTTCCCGTAATCAGGTTATCTATACCGATAACATCATAACCTGCCCTAATGAAACGCTCCACCAGATGTGACCCCAGAAAACCCGCCGCTCCTGTAATGACAACTTTCAAAATTGTTCCTCCTGTCCAATCTATTCAATTTCGATTTTTTTACCCGGTTTCTCTTCCGATTTGACCGGAATTATTACCCTGAGTAAGCCATTCTTATAATTCGCTTTTATTTTGTCAGGAATGACTATAAAAGGAAGCGGAATTGAACGGGAAAATTTTCCCTCTCTTCTCTCCCTTACAAAATATTGGTCATCCTTAACATCAACTGACCGGAAGCAATTTCCTTTGACAATGAGAAGATCGGATGTGGCATGTATCTGGATGTTTTCCCTCGTGCATCCCGGAAGTGAAATATCGATGTGTAGATCACCGCTGTCCGCATACATATCTATCTCGGGTTGCCAGGGAACATCCATTGGAACCCCGCCGGGTTGACAGAATATATCGGAAATTAATTCGGTCATAGTGTTTTTAATAGTTTCAAGGCCCACTATAGGATCCCAGCCCGGCCTCATTCCTTTCCAGGGAACCGGATTATATATTTTCAATTTAACTTCGTTATTATTTTTCAGATTTTCCGGTTTTTTATCCATATTACTCCGATTTTTTTCATCAGCCATAAAAAATACAGCCCCTCTCAAAACTCTTGACTTTTATTGACGGTGATATGATTCTTTATTAAATCTAAAGATCCTCCGAATCACCGATCAGTCATTTAAAAAACTCATAACAAATCTGTCGTTTATCTGATCCAGCAACATCGGTACAAATCCACGGTTCCATCCTGCGACATAGTTCTTGGAATAGCTCCATGGATACTCTTCTTCCATGAGGAATTCAATGGAGGGCATTTCATAAAGCATCGAGTCGGGGAATATGTAACCACGCCTGACTTTGTCGAAATTCTGAAGCATCTTAACATATTCTTCCCAGACCGGCAGATCTTCAACAGTGTCAAATACAACAGGATCTTCATAAGCACAGCCTTCAATCTTGCCCCACTGCCCCCGGTATGGGCCGTAAATCCGACATGAGAACGGGCGAACCGGATATATTACACATCCTCCTGCGCTCCCCCTGTAAAATGGGCAGATCCAGTTTTTGTAATACATTCGTTTATCAAGCCTGGCAAGGGTCATCGGCTCAAAATGAACACGAATCGGGATGTTGTTTTGCCTTAAATATTCATCGATTAAAAAGAACTCAGGCTCGTGTAAAGTCATGTAAAAATACGGATATTTACAGCATTTATAACACTCGCCACAATTTATTCCGGACGGCGTCATCTCTTTGAGATGTTCGTCCAGATATTTGCAGTAATCAAGTACCGGTTTCAGGTTATTGTTTGCAATTTCAAGATTCATTTTTTAATAACAAATGCTTTCAAGTCCAGTCCCCTGGGGAAAGTCGGCATATTAATGAGCCTGTTGAACTCAACAATCACTCCGACATGATATTTGGGCAAGTAGAATTCGATTCCCCAGTATCCGTAAGGATGGTCATTCATTGGCACGCCCTCGATGGTATATTTGCCGTCAAGTGCCGCCTTGTACTTTGTGGAGCCTGCATCACTTGTTATCGTGAAGCCGTTGGGATCCTTTTTGTATGTGACGTCTCCCTTTGCACCGGAAATCGAGAGAGAAGTGGCGGTTGATTTATATTTAAGCTTCCCGTCCGGCACCTGCATATTCAACTCATTTCTTGACCATATCTCCGCCTCATAGTCGTTCCCCATAAAAGTAACGGTTCCACCGTTATCGCTCTCCTGTATCGTGATTTTACCCTCCGGGTATGTGATTGTGAGCAAGTCGGCTTCTTCACGAGTGATTGTTACCTTGCCGTCATCGGTTACAATGCTTGTTGAATTGAAGTTTCGCTCAAGCTTCGGGTTCTTCATCAATTCCGGCATACAGACTATCGCTCCCCAGTGCTGATCCATTATAACGGTTTGATTCTGCCCGTTGACATTATATGTATTTCCCTGACGATACCCCAGGTTTGCTCCAAAATCAAGATTAAAATCATAATTCTGTGAATAGGCCGTTGAGATCAAAACAAGAAGAAGAATTGATATTATGCATAATTTTAAAATTTTCATACTCTTTGCCTCCATTTGATTAATAATTGATAGATAATTTAATTTTTACCCATCACATCATCGAGCCAGTTGAATACCATTTCGTTTGACAGGGTTATAGCTCCCATCTGGCAATGCGCCTGGGCGGTTTCTTTTCGTGAAAACACAAGATAAATTTTGGGACATTCCAGCTCGTCATAAAGCTTTTTGGGTTGATCCTTGAAGAAAATATCAGCCTTTGAGTCAATCACAAGCATATTACACTTGATTTTTTTGACACAATCCTTCAGATTATATTTTTCAATGGCCAACATCAACTTCGCCGGCGAATTGACCCCAAATGCCCACATGCCATTGTTGAAGAACCATCTTATCTGAGTACTTTCTTTCATCACTTCCCCAATTTCTTTATTGAAATCTTTGGGATCTTCCTTTATGGAATTTATTGCCTCCGGGGGCATTGCTTTATACATACTCTCCGAGAAATCATATATCCCGCCATTGGCGATACATGCCTTTATTCGATGTTCAAAAGCAACCGCCCGGGGTGCCATGTAGCCACCCATGCTGATTCCCATCAATGCGATTCTGTCCACGTCAACATCTTTCCTATTCACGGCGTAATCCACAACAGGAGTAACAACCTTTTCCCAATCGGGTCTGAATGGAAGGTCCTGTTTTCTCAAGACTGCTCCCTGTCCGGGTCCCTCAAAAATCAGGCAGTGGTATCCCCTGTTTCTGGCCGCCTCACCTAAATGGAAATACAGCTCCTCGCCTGTTCCATCGAAGCCTGTTTGTACTATCAGTAGAGGTCGCTTTTCTCCAGCAGGAGCAGCGCTTATGAAATATCCCGGCAATGTTGTGTCCTCATAAGGTATCTTGACAATTTCAATATATGGCAGAGAGGCAATCCCTCTTTTGAAGCATTCAACGCTGTTACTCCAGGTAATTATGGACTTTGCTCTATGCTCCGGCGCGTGCATATAAAATCCCGCACTACGGTAATAATTGCATGCCCTGAAATAAGCTGACCGGGCGGATACGACATGCCCTTCTTTCTCGAATTTCTTCGCCAAGTCGTTAATCCTGTTTGCGGTTCTCGACCATTCCAGGAACCAGCTCATGTCATTGCCATCCTTGATGCGCAACGCTGTCTGGATACATTCGCCCAGATCCGAGCCTCCGCCATGAGCGGCTCCCAGAACCCGGATGAACTCGAATACAAAACAATCATCCTGAAAGATAAAGCCGTCGTACCAGTTTGAAGGAGTTTGCTCTTTCGATTCATCGGCGACTGCAAACGGACTGACAGCAAGAAGCATAACCAGCAAGAGTGCAACTACCGGGATGGTTTTTCTTAAACTCATGATTGAACCTCCTGATTATTTTATATTTCTTAGATTTCGCACACCTGACATCTTTTAATTAAGCCACGAATATCGAGCCTGGAATTTCGAGCCTGGAAGGCTCTCCTACAGTGGGAGGTCAGAAAATCACCCCTATATCCATTTCTGCGCAACTCCTTGTGAAGCCTCTTCCAACTCTTCCATTCCTGCATTTTCTTCATGCGAAGTCTTCTGCGAATCTATTCCATTACCTTGTTGAAGAGTCCTTTGCAATTTGCCGGCAGAAAATAATTCGCCCAACCCTGCAAAACAGGATTGAGGCGTTTTATCATTTCCTTCAAACTCATATTTTTGGAACATACATGGAACTTGTTTGCGACATTAAATCGTTTTATTATTGTTTTAGTGGACTAATAAAAACAGGGATATTCCATCGAGACAGAAAGGAAGAAATTATAATGAATGGAAGCATCGGGGCAATAAATCCGGTAGTATTTAACGGGAGTACACATTCCGGAGAAACGAAATTCAACCCTGTTTTTATGAATATAACCGATTCATACAAACCCGGCAATAGGGGTAGTGGAGAGGTAGTGGATATAAAAAAAGCATTAGATGTTCTATCGAGAACGAAAACACTATCACATCCAAAACTCTTATGGGAATATGAGGCAGAAGGCACTGTGCCGTCTTCTCCTCTTATCGCTCCTGACGGGACTATATATGTGGGGAGTTGTGATCATAAACTATATGCTTTTGATGGAAAAACAGGGGAAAAGAAATGGGACTTAGAAACGGGAAAATGGGTGGTATCAACTCCTGCAATCGGTCCCGACGGAAAAATTATTTTTGGAAGCACCGATAACAGCATACGTGCTGTTGATGGGAAAACAGGAGAGGAGAAGTG
The DNA here is from genome assembly GCA_021107945.1 of Vulcanimicrobiota bacterium. GTDB lineage: Bacteria > Vulcanimicrobiota > JAJTBE01 > JAJTBE01 > JAJTBE01 > JAIORV01. Next base: position 81,066 of record JAIORV010000066.1, read on the forward strand.
GATTTTTAAAACTATCGGTGGCTCAAGTTCTTCTCCTGTCATCAATTCTGAAGGAACAGTTTTTGTCGGAGCTGGAGTCTATTTTCATGCAATAGATGGAAATACAGGGAAAGAAAAATGGAGGTTCCAAACGGGAAAATGGGTTGCGTCTTCTCCCGCTATTGGATCAGACGGAACCGTATTCGTGGGAAGTTACGATAATAGGTTATATGCGCTTGACGGCGAAACAGGAAAGAAAAAATGGCATTTTTCAACCGGGGGTGGTGTACATTCTTCCCCTGCCATTGGACCGGATGGGACAGTATATGTGGGAAGTCAAGATTCTAATATATATGCCCTTGACGGAAAAACCAGAAAATTGAAATGGAAATTTAAAACGGGAGATTCGGTAATGTCTTCTCCCGTAATAGGCCCCAATGGAATAGTGTATGTGGGAAGCAATGATAAGAAAGTTTATGCTATTGACGGAAAGACCGGGGCGAAAATATGGGAATATAGAACAAGAGGTCCGGTAACATCTTCTCCTGCGGTTGGACCTGACGGTACCGTATATGTGGGGAGCGAAGACCATAAGATATATGCTATTGACGGGAAACTGGGAAAAAAGAAATGGGAGTTTGAGACAGGTTATATTGTTAAGTCTTCTCCGGCGATTGGCTCTGACGGAACTTTATATGTAGGAAGCAATGATCATAAAATATATGCGATCAAGCAAATCCTGGAATTAGAAGATTTAATTGAAGAAGTGGATAATGAATTAGAAATAGATAACAAGGAAGATATCAAGGAAGATATCAAGGGAGATAAAGCAAGCATTGAAGTAGGAGAAAATTTTGTAGATATCGGCGGCGTGAAACTACCCAGAGGGACTATGTTCTTTGCCGACATGAAATATATGAATTAACAAACAAATCTACTATCCGTTATCCCCTCCGTGTTCTCCGTGTCTCCGTGGTTAAAAATCCGACATCCGTTTCCCGTTTCCCGTTTCCCGTCTCCCGCCTCAGTAGAGAGCCAAATATCTCTCGATCTCCCAGTTATGAACCTTTTCGTTATATCTAATTAGGGACGGGATTTAATTGGTGTCTGTCCCTAATTAATATATCCCGGTTATTTCCCGTTTCCCACTTCCCGTTTACAACATAGAACATAGAAAACGCAGAGGCATCAATTTATTTTTCGGTTATTCTCTGCGAACTCAGCGATCTCTGCGTTGAAGAAACACTTGTTTGACGGGACCTATTGGATTAGTTCTTAATCATGAAAAAATAGGGCAAATGGGGAATACCTGATTATTCTTTTTGCACATATAATTAAAAGCGATAAGAAAGTTTTTACTTATGGGAAGGACATAAAAGACGCTATAAATATCGTCGCCTCATTCTCCCCTATATAGAATGGGGTTTCCACTCTCGACTTCCCGATGAATTGAGATGTTGGAAACCCGGGATCAGTTACATTTCTGTAATTAATTATACAAACCATAACTGATTCAAAAAGACGAAGGGAGACGAGACGATGAATAGATTTTCAAGATCAATCACATTCTTCACAATTCTAATTGCCATTTTCATTGTTCCGCTAATTTATTCAGGATGTGGCGTTGGCGGGGAGCAGACTTCAGACAATCAGGCGATAGACGAGGTCGCCTCGACAAATCGGACTTCCCTTGAACTATCTAAATCAAACAGTAAATCATTAATTAGTTCATCCGATTTTGACGTGGAATTTTCCGTCACCAGCGACTGGGGCTCTGGATTTGTCAGCGATATAATGGTGAAGAACTCTGGACAGGAAGAAATCAAAGAATGGCGGCTTGAGTTTGATTTCGATCACAATATAACAGGTATCTGGAATGCCCGCATTATAGAGCACCAGGGAAATCATTATGTGATCGAGGGTGAATCTTACAATTCCGGGATTTCTCCTGGCGGCATGGTTTCATTCGGATTCCAGGGAATGCCCGGCAATGTAAGCGTCAATCCTGCAAATTACATCCTGAGCGGCGATACCCCCACACCCACACCGCCGGAAGACGACGAATATACTAACGGTGATGTCACAATCACATACAAGACCGTTAACGACTGGGGAAGCGGATTCACCGGCGAAATCACAGTGAAAAACAATGGAAGCCAGGATATAAAAGATTGGGCTGTCGAGTTCGATTTCAATCATGACATAACAAGTATATGGAATGCCCTGGTCAGCTCACACACAGGCAGTCATTTCAATATTACACCCGAGACATACAACGGGACAATATCCCCCGGCGGAAGTGTCTCATTCGGGTTTGTCGGATCTCCGGGAAATGTGACGCAGGGGCCGTCGAGCATGGTTTTAAGCGGAGTATTACCACAACCAACTCCCACACCTACCCCGGAACCCACACAGACACCTGAGCCCACTCCTTCACCGGAGCCGACCCAGGAGCCTACTCCCACACCCACAGTATCTCCATCACCCACACCGGAACCGACTCAGGAGCCTACTCCTACCCCGACTCCCCCTTCAGGCGACAAAAGAATCGTCGCATACTTCGTCAACTGGGGGATATATGGCCGGAATTATAATGTTACGGATATACCGGCGGATAAAATCACCCACATCAATTATGCCTTCTTTGCCATAGACAGCGCTACCAAAACGGTGAAAATGATAGACACCTGGGCTGATATTGAGAAAGTATTCACCGGCGACGAAGACAAGGGCTTCCCCGATCAGACATGGGATCAATCCGCAAGAGGCGAGGCCGGAAACCTGGGAAGATTGAAACAATTGAAAGCTCTTTATCCTCATATAAAAACCCAGATGTCAATCGGCGGATGGACACTTAGCTATAATTTCCCCGATATTGCAAGGACGCAGGAAGCAAGGCAGACTTTCGTCTCATCTTGCGTGGCGATGATGACGAAATATGATTTCGACGGTATTGATATAGACTGGGAATACCCGGGAGCTGCGGACAAGGTAAACTGCACCTTATTGATGCAGGAATTCAGGACACAACTGGACGAGCAGGGACAAATTGACGGTAAACAATATCTCCTGTCCATGGCAGGCCCTGCCGGGCACGATAAGCTTGCTAACATGGAATTAGATAAACTCGCCAATAGTCTTGATTTCCTGAATATTATGACATACGATTTCCATGGCGGATGGGACAGCTCAACCAATCACCATTCACCACTTTATTTGAATCCCAATGATCCCATAAATCCGATTGACCGTGAATATTTGAATAATGACTGGACGATCAATTACTACATAAATGCCGGAATGCCCCCTGAAAAACTTAGTATGGGTATACCGTTTTATGGCAGAGCATGGGAAGAAGTTTCCGATGTCAACAACGGGCTTTTCCAGGCAGGTCCGAGCTTGCCCAACACAGGAATATCCGGGAACTGGGAACCGGGATACATTGATTATTGGGGGATACAGGAGCTGCTTTCCGACACCGCAAATTATACAGTTTACCGTGACGAACATGCAAAAGTACCGTGGGTTTACGGGAAGAACCTGACCTCTTCCAAGACAAACGGCGGAATGTTTGTTACATTCGAAGATCCAATATCCGTCACAAACAAGATGAAATATCTCAAGGACAATAATCTTGGTGGAGTGATGTTCTGGGAGCTTTCCGGCGATGTTAGGGATATAAATGATCCCCGTTCTCTTTTAAGAGCAATATATTCGGAGATTGGGAGATAACGGAGAACGGAGGTTAGAGGTCAGATCTGTAGGAGGGACGTCCCCGTCCCGATAAAAGGAAAATGGAGGTTGGAAAATGGAAAATGGATGACGGACAATGGATCTCGTTTCCCACGTCCCCTTTCCCATTTCCCTTATAGGAGGGACGTCCCTATCCCGACAAATGGATTACGGAGGCCGGAGGTCAGATGCTGTAAAACAACATTTTCAATTGAGCTATTGAGATAACGAAGGATAATTGTCTTTCACATAGAATTAAAATAATCTACCACAACTATTTACTGCTCACCCACTGCGTTGATGACAACAATTACTGATAATTATTCAATCGAATGTCAAGCATAGAAAAAACACAAAAAGTCACAACCTAACCAAAACTTTTTATTAAAACGGTTTTGAAAACTGGACTCACTTTAAATTTAATATTAATATTTATATTTATAGAATGTTAAACATAAAGGGAGGTTATATCTTGAGGAAGAAGCTTACTGCAATGCTCTTGTGGCTTGTCATGGGAGTGTTTATTGTTGCGATGTTCATCCCTCTGGGATGCGGTGACCATTCTGATGATGGAGGAGAAACAGGAGACACGGGATCAGTATCGGGGACGGTTACTGATCAGGATGGACTGCCCGTTCAGGGTGCAACATGCGCAATCTATAACTCCGAAAATTCCTTGAAAAACTATTCTTCAAACACAGATGAACTGGGAATGTTCACAATTGCAGATGTGCCTGTCGGCACATGGAGAGTCTCGATTTCAAAAACAGGGTATCAGACAACTAATGTTACCGTAACGGTTAATTCCGGTACAACAACCGAGATTCCCGATGATGAAACGATTATAGATGAGTTTACAATGCCAACCTCAACGCCCACTCCCCCACCTACAGGGAGTAAAAAAATCGTTGCATACTTCGTAAACTGGGGGATATATGCCCGGGATTATAATGTGGTGGATATTCCTGCGGACAAAATTACACATATCAACTACGCGTTTTTTGCAATAGACGACTCCACCGGAAAAGTGAAATTGACAGATCCATTGGCAGATATAAATAAAATATTCACCGGTGATGAAGCTATAGGATTTCCCGACCAGACAGCGGAGCAGTCCGCCGCGGGTGAAGCCGGAAACCTGGGAAGGTTGAAGCAGTTGAAAGCTCTCCATCCCCACATAAAAACGATGATGACAATCGGTGGATGGACATTGAGTTATAATTTTCCCAATATTGCAGGAACACAGGAGGCAAGGCAGACCTTTGTCTCGTCATGCGTCGAGATGATGAAGAAATACGATTTCGACGGGATTGATGTGGACTGGGAATACCCCGGAGCTGCGGACAAGGTAAACTGTACTCTTTTAATGCAGGAATTCAGGAAACAACTGGACGAGCAGGGACAAGTTGACGGTAAGTATTATCTCCTGGCTATGGCTACTCCCGTCGGTTATGACAAGCTGGTAAATATGGAGATTGACAAACTCGCAGATAGCCTTGATTTCATAAATATCATGACTTATGATTTCCACGGCGGTTGGGATAGTATCACAAATAATCAATCACCCCTTTATATGGATCCCAATGATCCCACAAGCCCCGTTGACCGCGAATACCTGAACATCGACTGGGTGGTCAATTATTATCTCAAAGCGGGAATACCCCCCGGAAAACTCTGCTTAGGAATACCGGCTTATGGCAGGGCATGGGAAGAGGTTCCCGATATAGACAACGGTCTTTTCCAGCCGGGACCAAGCTTGCCCAACACGGAAACACCGGGAAACTGGGAGTCGGGAAACATCGATTACTGGAAGATTCAGGAACTCCTCCTGGACACGTCAAACTACACCCTTTACCGTGATCAGTATGCAAAAGTCCCCTGGGTATATGGGAAGAACCTGACACCCACTAAGACAATCGGTGGAATGTTTATCACATTTGATGATCCCACGTCGATTGCCACCAAGGCACAATATGTCAACGACAAGAACATGGGAGGTATGATGATCTGGGAGCTTTCGGGTGATGTGAGGGGTATAAATGATCCACGGTCACTCATAGATGCAATATACACGGGGATAATGAAATGACGGAAGCCGGATCTGTAGGAGGGACGTCCCCGTCCCGATAAACGGAAGATGAATTCTGGAAGTTTTTACAACGAAGCCACGGAGAACACGAAGTTTGTTAAACAATAAATTCTTCGTGAACTTCGTGGCTTCGTGGTTTTCACTCTTTATAATCCCCGGGTTCAGTGGCCATCTTTTGGATAAATCGAGAACTGTCCGGTCTGCATCTTGTTGCCGATCGCCGCATAAAGCGCGCCTGCGCCGAAATATCCCGCAATTGCTCCCAGAGGTCCAAGGGTTATTCCTCCAGCTACCGCCCCGGCAATGGCGCTGAGGTGGAAAGGAAGTCTTGATAACATGGACTTCCAATATTTATGTTTACTTGAATACACCATTTTCGCCCCGTCAATTTTTGCAAATGATTTTGCCGAGATCATCCTGCTTGTAAATCCAAACGCTCTTATTACCGGGACCTTTATGGGATGGGGAATCGATTCCATAGTCCATTTCACAAGTTCATGGCAATAATGCCTGCTGTCATCCTTCATGCTAAATTTTGTATCATATAACTTCCCAATCTGATTCCTCGCATAAGCAATGGATGCCTTCACATCTTTTTTACTTTTGTATGGCGGTCTTATAACTGCGAAGTGGCATGTGCGGTCAAAATAATAATCCAGGTGAGTTCTTTTCACGCCATCCTTGACGGATTCTATGATATAACCGTTTCCCTCGTAAACTGCGGCATGTGTATAGTCGGTCCCGAACATCACCTTCTCCGTCCACTGAGAAATCGGGTAAGCATCCTCAGTTTCCAGAATAATATCTCCCGGTTTCAAAACATCCATTATTTTTTTTCTCTCTTCTTTGGGAACCGTTTTTGTAAGAGTCGGGATCCTGTAGAGTGTCCAACCAAGCAAGGAGCTTATTCTATCTCTTTCTTTTTCATATGCCGGCGAGCCGGGGACAAAGCTATCGTCAGCTTCTTCTCTTTCTTTTGTTGCGCTTTCTTTTGTTGCGCTTTCTTTTACTTCTTTCTTTCCAAATATCTTTCGCAATCCCGGAAGGGAGGAAATCTTCGATGCTATTGTCTTTATCGGGTCTAAGTTCATGAGAATGCTCCTGAGAATGCTCCTGAGAATTTTATATTTATAATGTATTATATCAGATGGGCAAGCATGCAATCAAACTTTAAATGTTAATATTATATTAATATTTCGCATATTGTAGGAATTTGAGGGGCATTTCCTTACTTCTTAGATTTCGCACGCCTGACATCTTTTAATTAAATCACTCAATTT